>CAYYEC010000001.1:0-41247 GCA_964470745.1 uncultured Eubacteriales bacterium
CCTTTGAAGCATTGATAGGAGCAATCTATTTGGATAGTTCTATTGAAAAGGCAAAAGAATTTATTTTAAGTAATATGAATAAAACCATATTAGATTCTGTTAATGGCTCACTTTTTATGGATTTTAAAACTCAACTTCAAGAAGAGGTTCAAAAAAATGGTGAAAAGAAAATAAGTTATGATATTTTGGAAGAAAAAGGGCCTGATCACGATAAAATATTTGTTATGCAGGTTTTAGTAGAAGATGCTGTAATGGGAAGTGGAAAAGGCAGGACAAAGAAAGAAGCTGAACAGAATGCTGCTAAGTATGCCTTGAAGAACCATAGGTTTTGAATTAATAGTTAAGGTTAATGAAATTATGTAGTAAAGTATCATAGTTTTTAAACGGGTGAAATTTCTTGAGTAAACATATAAATATACCTATTTTTATTCCTCATAAAGGCTGTCCATATGACTGCATATTTTGCAATCAAAAGACAATAAGTGGACAGGTTGAAGACATGACAGAGTCACAAATAAAGTCGACTATAGAAGAGCATCTAAAATTTATTAAAGACTCTGATTATGTAGAGATCGCATTTTTTGGTGGAAGCTTTACTGGTATTGATCAAAAGGAGCAAATTAGATATCTTGAGATTGCAAATAAGTACATTAAGTCTGGTTATGTTAAAACAATTAGACTTTCTACAAGGCCAGATTATATAAATAATAATATTCTTGAATACTTAAAGCATTATAATGTCAGCATTATAGAATTAGGTGTTCAAAGTTTAGATGATAATGTATTAAACACTAGCTGCAGGGGGCATAACAGTAAAGATGTTGTTGTTGCATCGGAGTTGATTAAAAACTTTGGCTTTAAACTAGGGATTCAAACCATGATAGGTTTGCCGGAAGATGATAGTGATAAAGCAATTGAAACTGCTAAGCGGGTAATAGAACTCGAGCCTGATATGGTTAGAATATATCCGGTATTAGTTGTGAGGGGTACATTTTTAGAAAAGATGTATAGAGAGAATAAATATATTCCTCTATGCCTAGAAGAAGCCGTAAATTTAAGCGTAAAACTTCTTCAAATGTATGAAGAGAATAATATTAATGTTATAAGAATCGGACTTCAGGCCACAGAAAATATAAATGAAAATATGGATGTGATTGCTGGACCTTTCCATCCAGCTTTTAGGCAGCTAGTAGAATCAAAATTATTTTTAAAGAAAATAGAAGAAAAGATTGTAAGAGAAAATCTTTATAATAATGAAAATATTATAATATATACTGATAGAAGAAATGTTTCAAATATAATTGGGCAAAAGAAGTATAATATCATTTTTTTAAAAAATAAATATGGGTTTAAGAATATTAAAGTAATTGATAGTATTGAGAGTGGGTATTTAAAAGTCGTTAACGAAAAATAAATATAAAAGTTTGTAGGTCTATTAAGTATATTATTCAGGTTATACAGAACACAAATTTAGGAAATAGATTTTATAATGCTTTGAATGAAGTGGTGTACCTACCGGAATGCTACACAAGCCTCGACCAGCTAATAAAACTATAAAATAGAAGCGTAATAAACTACTAGATATTGTTGGTTTGCGATGATTGTATGGAGCTCATTTCATCCGTGATTTCTACTTCAATGTTTTCAACTGATGGGTCAAGGTTTATAGTATAAATGGAAGTTCCTACATTTGTTAGATCAATACTAAAGGATTGAGGTATATTATATTTTTCAGGGAAAAAATACTCGTTAAATTCTAAGTTGAAGGTTCCTTTATCAAGCTGAAATTTTACTATTCCATCTTCATCTGATATTTGATAATCATCAAATTGTTTTTCTGACAAGATGGATTTACCTGTTACTCTTAAAAAAACATTTGGAATAGCTTTACCTGTGCTTCCGTCACAAAATTTAATCTGTAAAGCATATATACTCCCATCTGCGGCAGATACTACATTTGTTGATTTGCTTAAGTTTAACAGGTTTGAAAAAGTGGGAAGGTAATTCGCTTTATAAAAATCTGATTTAAAAGTATAAAATTCATAAGAAAATAGAAAAAAGATGGTAAAAGCAAGGGTATATATAAGTACCTTTTTAGTAATGCGTTTATATGATCGAAAAATAGCAATGTTTGAAAGTGGATAAATTGAAGATTTGACAAAAATAAAATTCAATAGTCTTTTTATAAAAATAAATAATATTGGTATTATTATCAAAGCTATAGAAGTTACTAAATAAATTAAAGAATAATAAAAAAAAGAGTCCTTTACATAAGTTACTAACATAATAGTATCTATTGATAGATTGGAGAAAAATTCTGTGAATTTACCTGGTAAGAGTGTTAAAGTATAAATGAGCATAAATGTTCCTAAAGCTAAACCTACAATGCCAGAAATAAATATTGAATTTCTTATAAATTTGAACAAACTAAAAGCATTTCTTGAAAGAAGCATTGAAATAAATGCAACAAGAAAATAAAATATCAACATTATAGAAGGTGACCTTTTTATTATAAAGTAAATTAGCTTTAATACTTTTAATTGATTCTCGAGCTCCAGTTTGTTAAAATACATTAATATTAAACTTGAATTAATTTTCTCAATCTGCGTAACTGATTCTGCAGTTATAAAGCTTGTATCACTAGTTGTATCAGCACTATTTAGACTATAATAGGACTCGTCACTTAAAGAAGAGCTGTCTTCGCTCTTCAAATATATATCAGGCAGAGTATTCCTTTTGCCTTTTAGATATGAAAACAAATCATCAGTAATTGAATTTATATTATAAGTAATCATATCCTGGGTTAACATTTTGTCTATAATATCAAGAACTTCTGTATATTCTTCAGAATTGCCTGGCAATTGACTTTTTATTCCATTAAGTGCTTTTTGGAATGAATTGCCAACAATTGAATATGTATAGGAATATAATTGTATTTTTTGAAATATATACCTATGGAAATTTGCCGCAAAAAGAGTTCTGTCTGTCAATATTGAAGTTTGAATTAATAGAAGTAATAAACTACCGATTAATAAAAATACAAGATTAGATATATAGAGTGAGTTTTTTTTGTATTTTTTCATTAGATTTACCCCCATTTTACGTTCCCTAAGTTCCATTATAACATGTTTTTAATTGAAATATCTCTGGCAAAAAAAACAAGTAAAAGCAAAAGATTTATTTGTTTCATTTTAAAATGTAGTAGAAATAAATTTTATAAAAGTTTGTATTTTGATATGTGGTTCTAAATATATATGGTAATATAATGAATATAATGTTATATATGGAAAAATGTTTACCTATAATTATATGGGGGTAAATATTATAAAATTGGAGTTTATCTATTTTCGCTTATAGTTTTGAGAAAAACGCGGCGAAAAATAAGCACTAAATATTTTGTGGCGCCATAGATTGTTATATAACTCAGAAGGGGGTCGAGATCATGAAAAATCATGATATTTCAAGTTTAATTAAGAAGGATAGAGAAGAAAGAAAAACTTCAGATTTTGAAGGGACTTTTATGGACTATGTTAATATAGTTAAAGAAAATCCTCATGTAGCGATATTAGCCCATCAGAGAATGTATGAATTAATTAACAATCCTGGAGTGGAGATAATCAAAACAGATGAGAATCCCAGATTGAGAAGAATTTACGGAAATGACACCATAAAAAAATACAATTTCTTTTCGGATAATTTTTATGGGATAGATAAAACTATAATGAAAATTGCCAGATATTTTCACTCGGCCGCTATGGCGGGAGAAGAGGCAAGACAAGTGTTATATCTAGTTGGGCCAGTTGGTGCAGGGAAATCGTCTTTAATGGAGGCTTTGAAAAGTGCATTAGAGGAAAGTGAGCCAATATATGCATTAAAGGGATGCCCTATTAGAGAGGAACCTCTTCACTTAGTTCCTAAACACTTAAGAAAAGAATTTGAAGAGATATTGGATGTTAAAATTGAAGGAGATTTATGTCCAGTTTGCCGCTATAAGCTAAAGAATGAATATAAAGGAGAATATGAAGAATTTCCCGTTGAGCAGGTGGATTTTTCAATTAGGTCCAGGAAAGGTATAGGAGTGGTTCCTCCTGTTGATCCAAACAATCAAGATACATCTGTGCTAATAGGTTCAGTTGATATTTCTAAAATTGACTTGTATGCAGAAGATGACCCAAGAGTATTATCTTTAAATGGAGCTTTTAATGTAGGTAACAGAGGAATTGTTGAATTTATTGAAGTATTTAAAAATGAAACTGAATATCTTCATACTATGATTACAGCAACACAAGAGAAGTCAATACCCTCTCCCGGTAAAGGCTCAATGATTTATTTTGATGGAATAATTCTAGCTCATTCCAATGAGTCGGAATGGAATAAATTTAAATCTGACCACACAAATGAGGCTATACTGGATAGAATAGTGAAAATTGAAATTCCTTACTGTCTGGAATTAAATGAGGAAATTAAAATCTATAAAAAAATCCTTAAAAAGAGTAAGTTTGATGCTCATATTGCTCCTCATACCATTGAAGTTGCATCTATGTTTGCTATATTGTCAAGACTTACTCCGTCAAATAAGGTTGACCCAATGACAAAATTAAAAATTTATAATGGTGAAGAGATTATTGAAAAAGGTATGACAAGAAAAATAGACATTTTTGAGTTAAAGGATGAAGTAGCTTCCATGAGAGAGGGTATGACTGGAATATCTACAAGGTTTATTATGAAAGCTCTTGATACAGCGCTGTCTGAATCTGAACATGATTGTATAAACCCTATTTCAATTATGGAGACATTGGTAAAGGCAGTAAAAGATATGTCTTTAAGTGAGGAAGAGGGAGTAAGATACTTAAGATTTATACAGGATTCAATAAAGAAGGAATATAATAAAATACTTGAAAAAGAGATAACAAAAGCATTTATTCATGGTTATAGAGAGCAGGCTGAAAGTCTTTTTAACAATTATCTGGATCATGCTGAGGCATTTGTGAATAAGACTAAGATAAAGGATAAAAACACTGGTGAAGAACTGGAGCCGGATGAAAAGTTCTTGAGATCAATAGAAGAACAAATTGGGATTTCAGGAACTGCAGCTAAAGGTTTTAGATCCGATGTTACAGCATATATGTTCTATGTGCTTCGAAACGGTGGAAAACTTGATTTTAATAGCTATGAACCTCTTAAAGAAGCAATTGAAAAGAAATTGACTGCTTCAGTTAGAGAGTTGAGCAGAATTATTACTTTAACAAAGGTAAGAGATAAGGAGCAAAATGAAAAATTTAATGCAATGGTTGAAGAAATGAAGAAGAATGGATATTGTGATCACTGCTGTAATGTTGTATTGAAATATGCCGCTAATAATTTGTGGAAAGATTAGGTTGAGATTGAGCTTGAGTATATTATCACACGAAGTGTGATTATACAAATCTTAATCTTAATCTGCACCAAAGGTGCACATGGAGGTGAATTGAGATGGCTATTTTTAAGGAATTTAATGCAGAGAAGAATGACCGAAGTGCTGAGGATAGAAGAAGACATCGACAATTGGTTGAAGAGTCTATAAAAAAAAATATAACTGATATCATTGCAGAAGAAAGCATTATTGGACAAAGCAAGAACAAGAAAATAAAAATACCAATAAAGAGCATTAAAGAGTACCAATTTATATATGGTAAAAATTCAGGTGGAGTTGGCTCTGGGGATGGAAGTGAAAAACGAGGAGACAAAGTTGGAGAAGATGGTTCTGGAAAAAGTGGTAAAGGAAAAGGACAGGCAGGAAATGATGAAGGAGAAGATATATACGAAACAGAGATTACGCTTGAGGAATTAATAAATTATTTATTTGAAGATTTGGATTTACCTGACATTGATAAAAAGAAGATGGCAGAAATAGAATCAACAAAGAGCCATAGGAATCTTGGATACCAAAGAAAAGGAATCCCACCAAGGTTAGCAAAGAAACGATCTGTAATAGAAAAAATCAAAAGAAAACAAGCATATAAGAGATCTCATGATTTAAACAATGATGTAGAAGAGAATAACTCCACGGGCTTGGAATTGGAACAAGATAATGATAAAAGATTTCCATTTAGTGAGGATGATTTAAGATATAAGAGATTAAAGGAAACCCGTAAGAAAGAGTTTAATGCAGTAGTTATATGTATAATGGATGTCTCTGGTTCAATGGATCAAACCAAAAAGTACATGGCCAGAAGTTTTTATTTTATGTTATATCAATGGATACGTACAAAATATACAAATGTTGAGGTAGTGTTTGTATCTCATACAACAGTTGCAAAAGAAGTTAATGAACAAGAATTTTTTCATAAGGGAGAGTCAGGAGGTACCTATATAAGTAGTGGCTATGAAAAGGCTCTGGAAATAATTGAGCAAAGGTATAACCCTGTTTCATGGAACATTTACGCATTTCATTGCAGTGATGGGGATAACTGGTCGGAAGATAATAAAAAGGCAGTTGAGTCTGCTCAGAAGCTTTGTGAGGTATGTAATCTTTTTGGATATGGAGAGATTATTTCCGGCTATTATTTTTCAACCAGCACTATTAAAACCGAATTCCAAAAGAATATTAATAATAAAAATTTTGCAGTAATAACTATGACTAAGAAAGAAGATATATTTCCAGGATTGAAAAAGCTGCTGGAAAAAGAAGGTGAGAAAGGGAATTGAGAATGTAGAATTATTTTTCTCTTTCTGTTTTTGTAGAGGATAAGGTTGAGGCTAAGAATTTAAGCAATTATTATTTAAATAATAATTTATTTTTGTATCTTAATCTTAATCTCAATTCTCAATTAAACTGGGGGTGTTGCTAATGGCTGACTATAGTATAAATGAACTTAAAATGTGGAATGAGAAAGTTGAGGAAATAGCCCGGGAAGTGGGGCTTGATTATTATGAACAGGAATTTGAAATATGTGATTATGAAGATATGATTGGTTATGAAACGTATATAGGTATGCCTTCTCACTATCCGCACTGGAGTTTTGGGAAATCATATGAAAAAACAAAGACTCTTCATAGATATAATCTGTCAGGCTTGCCGTATGAGATGGTAATAAATTCAGACCCATGTATAGCATACTTAATGAAGGATAATACATTACTGTTGCAAATATTAACAATAGCACATGTTTATGGTCATAATGACTTTTTTAAGAATAATAGGTTGTTTAAAACTGGAACAAGAGCCGGATATACTATTGAAACATTTAAAAATCATGCAAATAGAATAAGAGAATATATAGCTGATCCTACTATAGGTTATGAAAAAGTAGAAAAGATACTAAATGCTGCTCATGCTCTAAAGCTTCAAACAAATAGAACTATTGGAGAGAAAAGATTGTCAACAGAAGAACTATTTGAGCGCAAGTTAGAGAACTTAAAAAAACCTGAAAGTGAATATCCTTTGTTAGAACTTAAAAAAACTAAGGAAGATATTCCAATAAATCTTAAAAAAATCCCAATTGAACCAGAAGAGGATATATTATTTTTTATATCCAGCTATGGAAGATTGAATGATTGGGAAAAAGATATTTTAGATATAGTAAGAGAGGAGACATCTTACTTTATTCCTCAAATGGAAACAAAAATAATGAATGAAGGATGGGCAAGTTTTTGGCATTATAATATTCTAAAGAAGCTTGGACTTCCTCAGGGCTTGCATATAGAATTTTTAAAAAGACATAATCAGGTTATTAGACCACATTCGGGTAATATTAATCCTTATTTTGTAGGGTTTAAAATATTTGAAGATTTATATAAAGAGGGGGAAGGTATTAAGAAGATTTTTGAAGTAAGAGAAAATGAAAGAGACAATTCATTTTTGAGAAGATATCTTACCTACGATTTATGTAATGATATGAATTTGTTTGAGTATGTGAAAAGTGGAAAGGACTATATTGTATCTGAAGTGTCTGATGAAGAAGGATGGAAGAAAGTACGAGATTCTTTAGCAAATAGTGTTGGATTGGGTTCCGTACCAGTAATTAAAGTCATTGAATATGTTCAAAAGGATAATACCCTGATTTTAGAACATGAATATACAGGAAGAGAGCTTGAATTAAGCTATACCTATGAAACTTTAAAGCATATTGTTGATTTGTGGGATGGAAAGGTTATGCTGGATACTGTGCTGGATGAAAAGAGAAAGATTATTATGTGCGATGAGAACAAAAAGATTTCTATGGTCAATGGTGAGTGATTACATTATGGATGACAAATGTTGACAAATAGAGGAAGGATAAAAAAGATTTTAATAGTAAAAGCTCTGAAGAGAAGCAACTTTTTGGGGTTTTTACTTTGACTGACTTTTATTATTTAAATTTTATTTGTTAAAAAAACACGGATTATCAAAAAAACATTTATAAGCATAGTAAAATGTATTTAAGAAAACTATCTTGAGGCTTATTTTCTTTAAGAAAAAACTATCAAATATGACAAACATATGTCCAATTTATGTTGTATAATTACTTTGAGGGGATGTGTGGCCAAAATGAAGATAAATAGATTGCTTGAAATAACGATAATTTTACTAAATAAAGGAACCATTACTGCAAAAGAGCTAGCAGACAGGTTTGGGGTGTCTTCCAGAACAATCTATAGGGATGTTGATGTATTATCAAGTGCTGGAGTGCCTGTTTTTACGAATAAAGGCAACAGGGGTGGTATTTCTCTTTTGGAAAACTACTCCCTTAATAAAACTCTCATATCAGAACATGAAAGTGAAAGTCTGTTGTTTGCTCTTAAAACTCTGCAGGCAACGAAATATCCTGAAATTGATAATATTCTTGATAAAATTGGAGCAGTATTCAAAAATACAGATTCAGCAGACTGGGTATATATTGATTTTTCTCCATGGAGTAGCAGGCCTAATGAATATAATAAGTTTATTGATATTAAAAAGGCAGTACTTGAACGTAAAATAATTTCATTTGATTATGTAAATGTTGAGGGAGGAAGAAGCTTCCGCAGAATTGAACCCATGCGGTTAATATTCAAGGGTCAGGCATGGTATTTATGTGGGTATTGTAAAACAAGGAAGGAATTTCGTACTTTTCGTATTTCCAGAATGAAGAATGTAATTGTGACAGGTGAAGCCTTTGAAAGAAGAAAGCCGGAAGACTTTGTAAATCATAGGCACGCTGAAACCCCTAAAAAACTAATAAATTTGAAACTTAGATTTTATCCTGAGGCTTTATACAGGCTTTATGATGATTTTGATGATGAGTTTATCATCAAAAATACTGATGGTACGTTTGCGGTATCAGTCACATTCCCAGAAGATGAGTGGGTATATGGATACATAATGTCGTTTGGATGCTATGTTGAGGTATTGGAGCCAAAATATGTACAGCAAATAATTGCAGAAAGAATAAGAAAAACTTTGGAATTTTATGATAGATAATTTTGAGTATGGCATGCTGTCACTTAGGCATTAAATATTGAAAATGTATATTATGATTGGTATAATTATTTACAATATGGAAATTTAATTTATAAAAGGAGCTTGTATGAAGAAAAAAGATGCTTTTTTAATTTCAGTAAGTAGTGATTTAGAAGCAAGTATGATTATTCCTGTATTAATTGATAATGAAATTCCAGCCTATAAAAAATTTAAGGGATCTGGTTCCTATACTAATATATATATGGGAATGTCCAAAATGGGTATAGATATTTATGTTCCAGAGGAACAGTTAGCGAAGGCAAAAGAAATAGTACGAAGTATGAGTTACCAGAAAGAAAGTTCATTTTCTGATAATGAATTAGATGAAATTGAAAAGGATTTCGCAAGAAAAAGACGAATAAGGGTTTGGATAGCAATATTATTGTTTATGCCTGGGATAATTTGGTTTGTGATTATGTTTATTGTAAAGTTATTAAATATAATTTAATTATTATAAACTAATTTCGATTTATCATTTCCTTAAGGCTTCTATTCTTAAATATTCCGGCAATAATATTTTAAACAATCAGTACAATAATCGGTCCTAATATTAAGCCTTTTACGCCTAAAAACTGTAGCCCAGTATACATTGCAAATAGTGTCAGAAGTGGGTGTACTCCAATCTGCTGACCTAAGATTTTTGGTTCAGTCAGTTGTCTCACAATAAGAACAATTACGTATATTATTAATAAAGATACTCCCATTCTATAGTTTTTTGTGATAAATTCATATATAGCCCAGGGAATTACAATTCCACCGGTACCTAGAATTGGAAAAGCATCGATTATACTAATAAAAAATGAAATAAGCAATGAATGTTTTACCTTCATTATAGCAAAACCTATATTCAGTTCTGTAAAAGTAATTGTCATCAGAATTAATTGAGCGCGAATATATCCAAATAGTGCAGAAAATAAATCATCGCGAATACTCTGCATTTTATTAACCCATGAATTAGGCAATTGATCAAGCATAAAGTTATGAATTCTTTTTCTATCACTTGCTAAAAAATATGTTGCGAGAATTGTGACTAATGTAAATAGAAAGATCTGAGGTATTGATTTTGCGAAGGCTAAAATACCATCAAAAATAATATTTAAGAATTGGGTAATATAACCAGGGATATCTGAGGTTTTAAGAAAATTATCTATATAATCAGTAACTTCAGTAGGCAGCCATAGATATAAGTCATTTGCCTTATTTATAAATGTAGCTACAGTAATTTCTATTTTCTCATAATATTCTGGTACTATATTATTAATTTGGCCTTTTAAACTACTTATTTCGGAAATTAATCTTACTATGATAATAGTAATAACAGTTCCAAAAGTTGAAACTACAAATAAGACTGATATTAACGATGCTAGACGTCTTGATATTTTAGCTTTATTTGTTAAAAAACGAATTAAAGGTTCTATTGAACTTGAAATAGCAAATGCAACGATAAATGGAGCAATATAAAAGCTAAGCTTATAAATAAGAAACATTGAAATAATTGCTAATAGTATAATTAGAGAAGCTTTAATTGATTTTTTTACTGTGCTATTCATTTTTTCACCTTTAATAGTTTAATTTAAGAAATTCATAACTTTAGTTTAAACTAGTATTTCAAGTCAGTCAACTAAATGTTTAGTCAAAATTATTTAAAGCTAAAAAAATAACAAATTTTGTTGATAAAAATTTACTAGTGTGGTATACTACATAACGGAAAATACGCACGTATCATGATTTTAAGAAAAGTGCCAAAATGGATTTCTTAAAAGATGAAGGATACGGAGGTATAAAACTATTTAGGAGGTTTTTATAATGGCAGTAATATCAATGAAACAATTATTAGAAGCAGGTGTTCACTTTGGTCACCAGACTAGAAGATGGAACCCGAAAATGGCAGAGTATATTTTTACAGAAAGAAACGGAATCTATATTATTGATTTACAGAAAACTGTAAAAAAAGTTGATGATGCTTATTTCTTTATAAGAGAAATTGCAATGAACGGTGATGATGTTCTATTTGTTGGAACAAAGAAGCAAGCTCAAGATGCAATAAAGGAAGAAGCAGAAAGATGTGGTCAATACTTTGTAAACGTTAGATGGTTAGGTGGAATGTTAACTAACTTTAAAACAATACGTAAAAGAATTGACAGGTTAAATGAATTAACTAAAATGGAGCAAGAAGGTGTTTTCGAAGTTTTACCTAAGAAAGAAGTTATTAAGCTAAAAGGTGAAATGGATAAGCTTGAGAAGAATCTTGGTGGTATTAAAAACATGAAGAAGATTCCAGGTGCTTTATTTATAGTTGACCCTAGAAAAGAAAGAATAGCAATTATGGAAGCTAGAAAACTTGGTATTCCAGTTGTAGCAATTGTTGATACAAACTGTGACCCTGATGAAGTTGATTATGTTATTCCTGGTAATGATGATGCAATAAGAGCTGTTAAATTAATTGCTGGAAAAATGGCTGATGCTATACTTGAGTCAAGACAGGGTGAGCAATTAGAAGATACAAATGAATCAATATCTATAAATGAAGAAGTAAGCGAAAATAAAGAAGTGGAAGTAGTTGAAGCTGCGCAATAACTAACTTAATGAGAATTAAGTTAATTAAGCAAATTTATAGTATGTACTTAAGTAAGGAGGAAATATTTAAGTATTTCTTCCTTACTTTATATATAGATTACATAGTTTTATATTGCAAAGTTAATAATATGAATAATTCAAGTTTGGAGGAATATAATTATGATTACAGCTAGCATGGTTAAAGAGCTTCGTGAAAGAACTGGAGCAGGTATGATGGATTGTAAGAAGGCTCTTTCAGAATCAAATGGTGATGTTGACAAGGCTATAGATCTTTTAAGAGAAAAAGGATTGGCAGCTGCTGCAAAAAAATCAGGAAGAATAGCTGCAGAAGGTATTGTGGAAGCTTATATTCATGGAAATGGTAGAATAGGCGTTTTAGTTGAAGTAAATATAGAAACTGATTTTGCTGCAAAAAATGAAGATTTTAAAAATTTTGTTAAGGATGTTGCACTGCAAATTGCTGCAAGTAAACCTGAATATGTTAGTAGAGAAGAAGTTCCAGCAGAAGTTATTGAGAAAGAAAAAGAAATATTAAAAGCTCAAGCTTTAAATGAAGGAAAACCTGAAAAAATTGTTGAAAAAATGGTTGAAGGAAGAATCGAGAAATATTATAAAGAAGTTTGTTTATTGGAGCAACCATATATAAAAGACCCGGATAAAACAATTCAAACGCTTTTAACTGAAAAGATAGCAGCAATCGGTGAAAATATGAATATTAGAAGATTTATTAGATTTGAGATGGGTGAAGGATTAACTAAAAAAGAAGAAAATTTTGCTGATGAAGTTATGAAGCAGGTTAATGGTTAATAAATATTAAAGGAACACTTAGATGTTCCTTTTTTAAAATAAAATATTTACTGTAATTTATTATGGGTAAGATAAATTTGAAATGCTTTTCGAAATAGAGAAAAATATTGGCTTTGGCAAATAAAGGTTGAAAATTACTTATCAATAATTATATAATATATATATACTGAAATATTTGAATAAGAAATGAAAATGTTTATTGCAAAAAATATACTATTAAGAAAATATTTTATAAGGGTGGCGAATTTTTTCCATGGGTGAACTAAAATACAAGAGAGTACTGCTTAAAATTAGTGGTGAAGCGTTAGCCGGTGAAAACGGATTTGGAATTGACGTGGATACTATAAATGAGATTTCTGATAGAATAAGCAAAGTATATAATATGGGTATTGAAATTGCTATCGTAGTAGGAGGAGGAAATTTCTGGAGAGGCAGAAGTGGAAAAGGAATGGATAGGACTACTGCTGATCATATGGGTATGTTGGCTACAGTAATAAATGCTCTTGCATTACAGGATGCTTTTGAATTTAGGGGTATACCTACAAGAGTGCAAACTGCAATAGATATGAGACAAATGGCTGAACCTTATATTAGAAGACGAGCGGTAAGACATCTAGAGAAAAAGAGAATTGTAATATTTGGATGTGGTACAGGAAATCCTTATTTTTCTACGGATACGACGGCAGCTTTAAGAGCCGCTGAGATTGATGCAGAAGTGATTCTTCTTGCTAAAAAAGTTGATGGAGTATATGATTGTGACCCTGCTTTAAACCCTAATGCAAAGAAATTTGACAAGTTAAGTTTTCTAGATGTTTTAAATAGAGGTCTTGGTGTTATGGATTCGACTGCTACATCTCTATGCATGGATAATAATATTCCTGTTGTTGTTTTTGGTCTAAAAGAGCCTGAAAATATAATTAAAGTACTACATGGAGAACATGTTGGAACATCAATTTATAAGGAGGATTAATATGGCTAAAGGTAATATTAAGTTAATGGAAGAAAAAATGAAAAAGACTGTAAATGTTTTGAAAGAAGAACTTGCTTCTCTAAGAGCTGGAAGAGCTAATCCTGCTGTGTTGGATAAGATAACAGTTGATTACTATGGAGTACCAACACCTATTAATCAGCTTGGAAATATTTCTGTACCAGAAGCTAGAATTATATTAATTCAGCCTTGGGAATCTAAGATCTTGTCAGATATTGAAAAATCAATATTAAAATCAGATCTAGGGCTAAATCCAAATAATGATGGTAAAGTTATTAGACTTGTTTTTCCAGCCTTAACTGAAGAGCGAAGAAAAGAGCTTACAAAGGTCATAAAAAAGGATGGAGAAAATGGCAAGGTAGCTATTAGAGCTATTAGAAGAGACACAATTGAAAACTTTAAAGTTCAGAAAAAAAATGCTGAAATAACTGAAGATGATTTAAAGGATTTAGAAAAAGATATACAAAAGTTGACCGATAAATACATAGATGAGATTGATAAGGCAGTTGAGGCTAAAATAGAAGAAATAATGGAAGTATAAGAAGTATTTATATTTTAATGGTTTCTTAATACTAATTATATGTTTCGTACTAAATCCTTTATGTTCATTTAATAAAATAAGTGTGAAATCATTTTCCTAAAGCTATATAACACATAAACAAAATATAATTATGTAATATATTCTAGCTGTGTTATATATTGCTATACATTGTGGGAGGAAATTATGAAAGTTCCTGATATAGCAGGATATATGTTATATGAAGCAAGACTCAAATTGGCAGAAGCAGGAATTAAAGATTATGTTATAACGGTGATTACACCACCAAGGATGACTGAAAAAAAATATAGTGATAATTCTAGAGTTATTAGAGTTAAATCAGTATCCAGAGAACAAATTGAAATTATAGTAGTTAACGAACAAATATATTGATATAAGAAATGTGTTTATTTCAAAATAAGCACATTTTTTATATCAATATTAAAAAAGCCTATAAAATAAGATAGTAAGTGAAAATGGAGTGATAAAAGCTTTTAGTATTTTAAAAGAATGTGTCAGAAATTCTAGACTATATAATTCTATAAAAAAAGCACTTCTTGGAAGTGAATCAGAAATAAAAAATGAGATGTACACATCTTATACATCAGGCGAAACAAAATATATCAATTTCTATATATATCCAATTTATAGTTTTAGCTTCAACCATGTAGAAGAAGTAATTATAATGTTTAATGATATTTCTGAAGAAATATTGCTAAAAGATGAACTAATTCAAATAATTATATCATATCAAAAAGTTACTGGTTAACCAGTGACTTTTTTGATGCTAAAGAAAGAGTTTAAGTCTGAAAAAGCCCAAAACGAAATTTAGGACTAAGGGAAATTATGGTAAACCAACACCTTTTGTCGAATAGAACATACAATATATTAGAAGTCATAAAAATAAAAAAGAAAGGGGCCACAACTATGGTTGAATTTGACTATGATGAATTAAAAGCAAAATTAAAAGCTGAACTTGAAGCTGAACTTGAAGCTGAGCAGGAAGTTGAAGTGGAAGAAGAAGAATATCACAAACAAAAACAGTTTAACAAACAAATCAACTACAACTATCTAACACAAAAACAGTATCAAGGACAAAAAGCAGAAGCAGAAAATGAAGCAGAAGCGGAAGCAGAAGCAAAAAATAAAACAAAGGTTGAAAATGAAGCAGAAGCAGAAGCAGAAGCAGAAGCAGAAATTGAAAAAGAAAAAAAATATTGGTAAGTTAATACGAAGAAATGGTGGGGAGTCTCCCCGCCAACTACATATAAATGCAAAGATAACACTAGTAAAACAGGAGGTTGAGATATGGAAATATTAGACACACTGCCAGAAGAACAGAAAAAGGCAGAAAAAAATATTGGGAGAAAAGAAAGAAGCCTGGAAAATGATAGTATTCAGTATAACCGTCAAGATCTAGATCAGGAACAAAAGGTTGATGTGAATCCACTTCAATTAAATACGCAGAATCTTCACATTCACCTAAAAAATGATAAAATTAATTTTTGTGGAAAAATTACTGGTATAACTTGTATAGAAAAAAACAAGGAATTGGCAAAAAATGCAAACATACTTCTGTATTTTGGTCATGATTGTAGACTTCCGGTATATAAAACAAATTCAGATAATAACGGAAACTTTGTTATAGAGGATATACCTCCAGGATATTATACTCTATATGCTGAATTTGGAGATATTCTAAAATATCAATCACACTATATTAAGGTATTACCTGGCCAGAATGTGTATCAATCGATACTTTTAAAATAAGCTTCATTATATAATTATTTTGTATATAGTCAACGTAAGTTCTAGAATTTCGTTTACGTTTGCTCAAGTATTTAAAATACTAAAGGGTTCAACTCATAAAAACTGGGTTTTTAAATACATATTCTTGACTTTTTATTTCTAGAGGTTAAACATTCAGCAATAGGAGAAAAGAGTATGAAAAAGATTAACTCAATTTGTACATTAAAAGCAAATATTATAAAGTCCACATATAAAATAATATGCTCCCTTTATAGTAGATAGGAGGAATAATAAAACTATGAAGGGGGCATAGTTTCGAGGACATTTCTAAACAAAATGGAACGAATGTTCTAAAAAGACATTTACAAAACGAATGTTCTATAGTATAATATGGTAAAACAGCAATAGAGATGATTATGATGCCTGGAAAAGTTAGAGTAAAACATAGTGAGGCAATCTACCATTTTATGTGCAGAAGTGTATCAGTGTTTCTACTATTTAGAGATAATGAGGATAAAAATTACTATCTTAATCTTTTAAAAAGAAAAGATTATTTATAGTTGAATGGTGACTTTATGAAAATTGATAGATTACTTGGAATAACAATATTTTTATTGAATAGAGAAAAAGTTAGTGCGCATATATTAGCTGATAAATTTGAAGTGTCTAGAAGAACTATACAAAGCATTGAAAAAGAATATGACAATGGTGATTTCATTTTGAATATGCATGTACCTGAGAGTGAACATTTGTGGTTTGGTACTCTTATGGCACTTGAAAATAAAGCAGTTGTATTGGAGCCGGAGACCTTAAAGAAGAGACTGTGTGAAAGAGCAAAAGAAATTTTAGAAGTTTATGAATAAATACGATATACAGTTGTCGCCATTCCTCATGTAAAATGGTCACAACAATTATATAGGAGGAATTATTATGTCAAACATAAACCCATACGAAAAATGTCCGATTTACGAGTCTGAGAGCTTTACTTTAAGGTTAGTTGAGGAAAAAGATGCTGAAGACTTACTCAAATGTTACTCGGATATATTAGCTGTTAAGCTTATGAATAGCGACAATTGCACTAGTGATTTTTATTACAGGACTATAAAGGAAATGAAGGATTGCATCTTATTTTGGATTAAGGAATATGAAAATAAAGTATATGTACGATTTAGTATTGTAGATAAACAAATTCAAAAAATTATTGGTACAATGGAAATATTTGGGCGAAAAGCAAAAGAAGAAAAATCTAGTAAACTTGGTGTTCTTCGCATTGATTTATGTTCTAACTACGAAATCCAGAGTTATATCACTGAGTTATTAAAAATATCGAATGAACATTTTTACGATGTTTTTGATGTAAAGCATATTATTACCAAAGCAATCCCAACTGCAAAAGAAAGAATATCGTCATTAATTGAGAACGGATTTTCAGAACTTGAGAATAATACCATTATACCATATGACAACTATTTTATACGATGATTATTACATAAAAAGAAAATTGATTTTAAAAAATCAACCTTCAAAATCAACCAGCAATATTATTGTTTTTGCAGTTGATGGTGATATTACCCCATATGATATTAATGATATAATAGTGGTGTGCTTGATAAATTCAAGCACACCATTGCTAATTTAAAGAATATAAAATAAAACCGGTTAAAAAGGTACATCACAATGAATAAGGAGTAAATTTATAAAATATAGGTATGCCTTTTATGTAAATTAAGTATGCTACGAATAAGGGCGTATGAGAAATCGTACGGGATCAGTCCCGTCTTTCGCACTAAACTTTACTTACACTTTCTTTATATACGATTTCTCCTTCGATTACCCTTACTCCTGATTTATATTTTACATGATTCATTTTATCCAGTAAAACACACATACTTTTACGTGCCATTTCTTTTACATTAACATCATAGGTTGTAATACCAATATCACATAAACCTGGATATAAAAAATTATCAAATCCGACAACAGAAATATCATCAGGTACCTTATAGTTTTTCCTTTTTAAATTTTTAATTAGGATACTGGCAGTAAGGTCGCAATTACATACAAAGGCTGTAGGCATCCGTTCAGGAAATCTCATCTCAAAGCTTGCAACGTCCCCTATTTCCCAGTCACGGTCATCCATAACCCATTCTTCACGTATCTTCTTACCATGCTCCATCATGGATTTACAATAGCCTAAATACCGGTCCGTTATGCTACTGGTATAAAGTAGGGTACCAACGTAGGCAATATCCTCATGTCCCATGCTGAATAAGTAATTGGTTAACATATACGTTCCATAAAAGCCGTCGGAAATTACAGAGTCACAATTGCTAAAATTATCAAAAAAATCCAAACATACCATCGGGCCCGTTCCGTTTTCCCGAATTTTTTTAATATATCCATTTTGTGGACGTCCCATAAGAATAATCCCATCTACCTTTTTTTCTTTAATAAGTTTAGGCAGCTCCTGCTTTTCTTCATCCTCAGGACTGATTACCTCCAGCATAGTAAAGCATCCTTCTTGTACAGCCATGGTAGTAACTTCCTGATACATCATCCAATAGAAGGAATCAAATTTCCCAAAATATTTGCCCGGAACAATGATTCCTATATTCCTGCTTTCATTCTTTTTCGCACGATTCGTTGTCGAAGGTTGTATATAGCCTAATTGGTCTGCGAGTTTTTTAATCTTTTCCCGCAATTCTTCACTAACACCATTTTTACCAGATAACGCTTTTGATACAGTAACAGTACTAACATTAAGTAAGTCTGCAATATCTGCCATCTTTACCTTTTTCGCCATGTTGAAATCCCCTAATAAATTTTTAGCTAAATTCACTTAGATTTAGCCTTCTATTAACTTATTGTAACCACTTAATTTTCTTGTGTCAACTATTGCAGGTTTATAATTTTTTTATCAACGATATACGTATATTTGTATATTACTTTTATATTATGAAGGAAAAATGGTTGACAGATTATAACAACGGAAGCACAGGATTATCTTTTCCCAATTTCAGTATCCATCTCCGTTACAGAACTATGTTCCTTAATATATGTCATGATTTCATCAAACTGGGTAAAAGCTAATCCTACATAGGTATCTGCCGCACCATAATAAATCGCAATTCTACCGCTTTCGGAATCATGGATTGCAGCACACGGGAAGCATACGTTTGGTACAAAGCCTCTTTCTTCATACCATTCCTCTGGAGTTAACAGGAAATTTTCACATCTATATTTTACAATAGAAGGATTATTGAGATCTAAAATTGCTCCTCCCATACTATAGACAAATCCATTACAGGTTCCACTGACACCATGATAAAACAAAAGCCATCCTTCCGATGTCTCGATGGGAGACGCTCCCGAGCCGATTTTAACTGATTCCCACCATTCCTTGCTGATTCCCATGACATGTCTGTGTTTTCCCCAGTATACCAGATCCGGACTTTCACTTACGAAAATATCACCAAAGGGTGTATGACCACTATCACTGGGACGGCTTAGCATCATATAATTTCCGTTGATTTTTCTTGGGAACAGAACTGCGTTCCGATTATAAGGAATAAACGGGTTTTCCAATCTTACAAATTTCTTAAAGTCCGTTGTTTTAGCCATACCAATAGAAGCACCATAAAAATCCTGGCACCAGATTATATAATAGGTATCTTCAATTTTAACCAGTCGGGGATCATATGCATACCTCGGCATGAAAGGCTTCCCGTCTTCATCCTCAAAAGGAATACTTTCTTTACCAATGCTCCAGTGAATGGCATCTTTACTTCTTCCTAAATAAATATAAGGGATACCATTGGTCTGTTCTCCCCGAAATACACCGATAAAACCATCCTGATACGGCATTACGGCACTGTTAAAAATCCTAGCCACTCCTTCTACTGGATTTCGGCTTATAATAGGGTTTTGAGAATATCTCCAAACAGGTGCCCCAACAAGATCATCAGGCTTTTCCTGCCATGGTACATTTTTTACTGCATAACCTATCATTTTTATTTTGCTCATGTATTTTTTTACCTCCATATTTTATTAATTTGACTCTTCAGTTAACTAAATATGCATATTCTTCATTGGCATCAAGTTTCCCCAATACTTTTTTTAAATACAGCATTTGGATAAAAATCAATATTTCCAGGGCGAAAAGAATGAAAGTTCCTGCAAGGAATAGCATCATTAATAATACATCAGAAAAAAAGAACACACACAAAACAATTACAATAAAAACCGGTAACAAAAGCTGCAACTTCATGGACATGCTTACAACAACTTCCATCATATTTATCTGATTGCTAACAAATGTATAATATCCGGCGATATACAGAATGAAGGACAATAAAAAAGCAACTATGGCAAGACAGATAACATAATATATGAAATTATATGTTTTTGCTGCTGTAACCATGCCTGAAATATTTAATGCAATAATAATATTAACCAAAAAATATTTCACTAATTTCATGGAATTCTTCAGATATTTGAAATATATTTTTATAATGCTGTCGTTGATATCTAATTCCTTATATATGGCATCTTTTCCGAGAAGAAAGGACGCTGCAAGTGCAGGCATAAGAAGTACGGTGCCTGACAGGCATATTGTCCCGAAGCATAACAGACTGCTAAAGAAGACGATATGGATGGCAGACAGTATCCTATAAAGCATAGATTCTCTAATCATGACTTAATCGCTCCTGACAATCCGTAGAAAATGTATCTTTGTAAAAGTAAAAAGACAATACCAATTGGGATAATTCCCAAAATGATCGCAGCTGCTACAATTTCAAACGGAGTCGCCGTATTACCAAAGAATTTATAAAGTGCAACGGTAAATGTCTGCACATCCTTTCTTAGGTAAAGGTTTGGAATATAAAAATCATTATAATATCCAATGCCGTTTATGATTAAAAGCGTTGTACAGGCTGGCTTTAACAGCGGTAATATGATGCTGCGGTAAATTCTGAAATAATTCGCACCATCCATCAATGCTGATTCATCCAGTTCCTTTGAAATTGATGTCAAAAGATTCAGCATAATATAAATACCTATAATATTTACGCCAGAATAAAGAATTATCACACTTAGCATTTTATTTACCAGACCCATTCTATAGATGATCTGGAATACAACCGTCTGTGTAGTCACAACAGGTATGAACATTGTTAATGTAAATAGTATAAGTGTAATTTTTATACCGGTGAACTCAAAGCGATGCAATACATAGGATACCATGGTTGTAAACATAACCTGAATGGAAAGGGAAATACCCAGGATTATAAACGTATTAAGCAATGCTTTCCCTAAATGGCCTACCTTGATTGCATATTTGAAATTATATAGATTAAGCCAGTTTTTTGGAGGGGCTAGAACACTTGTAGATGAATATTCCGCACCGGTCTTAAACGCCATGAAGACAAGCGGAATGATTGGTATGATTACAAAAATACATGCTGCTATCAAGAACACATAACGAAGGATTTTGTATAACCTGCTTTCTTTTCTCATTGATAAATATCACTCCTTCTATCAAAGATTTTTTGTAAGCTTACTGCTAATACGACAATAACAAATACCATAATGGAGAGGGCTGCGGCAAAACCGACCCTGTTATCAGCAAACGCACTCTGCTGTATCTGTATGACAGGTGTTACGGTTCCATTCGCTCCGTTCATCATAATATATGGAATTTCAAATACCTGAATCGAACCGGAAATACTTAATAATATATTTATAAATAAAATATGCATTATCGACGGAATTGAAATATATCTGATTTCCTGCAATTTTTTACAGCCATCCATTGCGGCGGCTTCAAACAATTCAGTAGGTATTGTCTGCAGCCCGCTAAGAAACATGACAAAATTAAAACCATAATATCTCCATATACTAATCGATGCAATGGATGGATTAACAAGATGCAAATTCTGAAGCCATTGCTGTGTCAATTCTTCTAATCCAATTGATCTTAGTATTAAATTGAATGTACCTGAATTGTTAAAGAAAATAATAAAGATTGTGGATACAATTACACCATTCAGCAAGTATGGAATAATCAGAATCCCTTTAAAAACATTCAGCCCACGAAATTTTCCATTTACAAATACTGCTAGGACAAAAGCAAAGACTAATTGTGGTATAGCTACAAGCATATACCATAGACAATTTTTAAATATTGCAATATATTGAGGATCTGTAAAAAGCCTTATGTAATTTTTCAATCCAATCCATTGAGGAGTACTTACTCCCTTGTATCTAGTAAAGCTCAAATACACATTACTGATAATTGGAATATAGGAGAATACCAACAGTTGAATGATTGGAATTACCAAAAATGCAATTATAATTATCTTACTGCTATTTGTTTTTTTCATATCTTATCCTCTCCTAAGTTCATCGCATTTAGATACAACTGTTTACTGCTATAGGATAAGATGCCTCTTCCATAAGAGAAGAGGCATCTTATTATAATGTTAATCTACCCAATCTAATCCGAGTTCTTCCTTATATTCTGCATAAGCCTTATTCTGTACTTCAATCTGTTTCTCATAAGCAGACCAGTCATCCGGCTTAGTTACATCCAGAGAGTCAAATAACAATCCAACATATTTATAATCAGCCCATAATCCTGCTTCTGTTAATATTTCCTGATTAGCTATCGAATTCTCGGTGTTAGCCGGCTGCAATAATGCCTTGCATTTACCGGACTCTACGAGATCGTCAATAAGTGAATACAGCTCAGGAACAACCGGATCAACGCCTTTCTTATTTGCGATAAAACCACTGTTAGCAATAAACTGAGCATCATTTGCAATATATTTGATAAATGCTCTTGCCGCTTCCTTATTCTTGGAGAATTTGCAAATTGCCCAGTTATCGGCAGGAGCAGCTAATACATATCTGCCTGCACCAAAATTTGGAGCAGGGGCAAATTTGATGATGGAAGGATCCTTTCCATCTGGAACACGACCCTGAATTTGCGGTACGACCCAAGAACCGAATAACATCATCGCTGCCTTACCATAAGCAACACTGTCCATTGCTACGCCAAAGTCCGTATAAACTTCAGGCTCAAAATATCCATTTGCCTTCCATTGAGTATACATTTTAATTGTCTTGCCAAACATAGATGCTTCAGAGAAAGGATTTTCTGTTTTCAGGCACTCAACAAATACATTGGCGTTACCTGCGACATATCCGGCAAAATCCTGTACCGTAGACAAAGGCCAGTTCTCAACACGGTGTAATGAAATCGGTGTAACACCCATTGCCTTGATTGATTCACACATCTTGTTGAATGCTTCTAATGTAGCGGGGATTTCATCATATCCTGCCGCTTTAATTACTTCCTCATTGTAAACAACAGCCTGATTGTATGCCCTGCCTGGCATAATACTATAGATAATGCCATCAACATTCGGCATTGCCTTGGCATATTCACCGTATTGCTCAATTCCTTCTTCCAATGTACAATATGGTTCTGAATACTGTACCCATTCTTCAAGGCTCCAGTTTGGACACGTAAATATGTCTACACTATCATCTTTCACCTGAAATAAAGGCCTTAATTCGTTTTCATTTGTGACCACATTAAGTTCAACATTAATTCCTGTCTCTTTGGTGAAATCTTCTGCCAAATACTTTAAAAATGCAGTATTTTCTACATCACGATATGTATTTCCTTTCTCATCCTTTTTTTCTTCTCCTAGAACCCTGTTTCCACCGTGGGTATAGACTCTGATTGTTGTACCTTTGAGAGATGACAGGTCTGTCTCAGGCGTTTCACCTGCAACGTTTCCATTACCTGTTAAATTTGTGCCACTGTCTGTGTTGATTTTTGCACCACAACCGGCCAAAGACAAAACTATTATGACTGCAATTAAAATGGCTAAAAACTTTTTAATTTTCATCATATTCCTCCTTTTTAAACATATTGTTATTAGCTAAAAATATCTTAATTTAATTATATATTAAATGTAAATTTAGTCATCATCATTTATTGCAATTTATATTTAGTTTTTGATAAAATAGTATATTTTGCAATAAATAAATGAAATAGCAAAGTAAAAACTGTGTATATTTTATTTTTTAACCATAAAATTAGCTTATTTAATTTGTTATTAGCCTGTGTTTAATCTGTTATTATTTGACTTTTTAATTATAATTTGGTATACTTTGATTTAGTACAATACACTCGTAACATCAATCAGGTATTAGGGAGGGAGAATCATGGATTTCCAGCAGGCTTTTTTAGACGCTTTAGTAAGCAGTATATCATTAACAAAAACAATTTCTATAGATGAATATCTTCCGAAATCACTTTTCGTCCCCCCAGAAATTGTAGAGAATCTTTCATATATACAAGCTTATGGTGCAATTTATGTATTTTATCCATATCATTATGAAGTCTCGGAACTGGATTCTTTTTGCCTAATTTATACGGAAAACGGATCCGGGGTACTTACATTTAATAACTGCAGTTATATCCTGAACAAAGGGACAATTGCGTTCATCAACTGCAATCAACACCATAGAATCGAGATAAACCAATCTCCCTGGACTTATAAAGTGTTTTTTATTTCAGGTTTACCTGTCTCATTTTTTTATTCCAGTTTTGTAGAAGATAACGGTAATCTCCATACTTTTTTACCTGGTACCACAGTTCCGGATAAAATCGAACTATTATATGATGTTTTATCAAAATCACCTGATAAAACATTAATCCATGTCAGGTATATAAGTGATATCCTTTTTGAACTATTGATGGAAAAAAGCAGATTATCCGAGATGAACCCCTGTGTACTCGATTATATCTATGAGATAAAATATGATTTAGACTACCATTATATGGATGATATCACATTGGAGCTACTTGAACAGAAATACCATATAAGCAAATATCAGATCTGCCGGGAGTTTACAAAGCATTTCCATATCTCTCCTATTCAGTATTTAAACCGGAGAAAGATCGAGGCTGCAAAGAAAATACTACTTCATACTGATAAAAGAATCAACGAGGTGGGGAGAATGGTCGGTTTCGAAAATCCAAATAATTTAATCCGCCAATTTAAAAAGAAAACCGGCATCACCCCCTTGGAATACCGCAAGCAGTTGCAGATATTATAATAGGTAGATAAAGAATGCACTTAACAATGATACGGTTATAATTTCATTAATGAATGCAGTAGGAAATTATGGAACACTGGTTATGCCAACTCATAGTGGAGATTGGAGTGACCCTGGTGAATGGGAAAATTCGCCTGTTTCGAGGGAATTGATACAGACAATATATGATAATATGCCAGTGTTTAGGTCTGAAATTACACCAACACGTGAAATTGGACGTATTGCAGAATTATTCAGAAGATTATTATTAGATAATTGTGAACGAGTTTGGAATTGGTTTGATGATTATGAATACAATTCTGGCGATTTTTCATCAATTGGTAAAGATTTTGAGGAAATCTATACTATACAAACAGGAAAGGTAAAAAAGTGAATGTTCTCATTGAGGATCATTTTATTTTCCCCAATTATTTTGACCCTTATATAGGTAAAATGGACTTTGAACTAGTACAGAAAATAATGAAAAATAGAGCCAATAATATAGCTATCTAAAGACCAATCCTTGGATGTATGAGAAGTGCTAGAATAAGCGCTTGGAATCGGTGTTGTAATAGGCGTACTGTGGGTTTTTTCACATGGCCTTGCCATGGCAGGAGCACATCATACTTCAATTCTTTATGAAGTTCAGAATATGTTCTGGCATATAATCAAACAGGGTATTGGAGGTATAATAATTGCAGCAATAATCGGGAAATGCAATAAAGCAGCCAATAAAAATGTGACATAAAATAGCTGCTAGGAGGATACCAGCGTCATGTGGAATTTTTTGTCTCCTTAGGGCATGTCGAAATAGTCTGTATGCTGGAGAAAAAGTAATAATAAAAATCCTTGAAAATGGCTAATTAAAGCTGTTTCAAGGTTTTTTGTTTTTTAAAGAGATGTTGATAAATTTAAGGTATTTTGATTGTGAGTGAGGAGTAGAAAAAAGAAGTTCAGTTTTTGCTGATAGGGTTTAATTGATTAGCAAAATATATAGCCTTATAGCATAATACCTTATGAAACACATATTGTTACTTATTATTACTAATTATAGCTAAAAAATTACTTGACAAATTACTTATTATTACTTATAATTGTATGTAATGAAGTGGAATCAGAATAATAAGGAGTGAAGGAAAAAATGGATAAATACTATACAGTTGACCAAATAGCAAAAATACTTAATATACACCCCAAAACGATTCAACGATACATTAGGGAAGGGAAATTAAATGCAACTAAGGTAGGAAAAAGTTGGCGTGTCACTGGACACGACTTAAGTGTATTTACGGAAGTAACAAATTATATTTCGGGTAGAACTATAACAACGAAAACAGCTGAAGAATCTAGGGAGGATAAAATAAAAATATCTGCTGTAGTTGATATTGATATTGATGATATGGATGAAGGAATGCGTATTGTGAATATGCTTACAGCGGTACTCAATGTAAAGCCTCCCGAGTATGGTAAGTCTACCATGAATGCTCAATTTATAGAATCAGAGCGAAAAGTAAGAGTGATGTTATGGGGTAACATCAAATTTATGGAAAATATGATCAGTAGTTTATCAGTTCTGACTGATCAGGAAAAACAGTAGGAGGGTAAGTATGAAGATAAATTCAGTATATAAATCAGAAGAAGGCAAAAAAAAAATTCTTGGACATTACAAAAAGTTGCTTGGAAATCTAGACATACCCTATAAAGAAATATATATTGATACATCATTTGGGAAGACATATATGCTTGAAGTAGGAAATGTAAACAGTTCTGCAATATTCCTATTTCATGGTTCTAGCAGCAATAGTGCAATGTGGTTTGGTGATCTTAAAATTTTAGCAGAACATTATCATGTATTTACAGTAGATATCATAGGTCAACCAGGAAATAGCGCAGAAAAGAGGCTTGATACATCAACGGATGCCTATGCAGATTGGATTAAAGAGCTTTTAGATGCACAAAATATTAGAAAAGCAATGCTGATGGGTAATTCCCTTGGTGGATGGATGTCGCTTAAATTTGCCACAGCCTATCCGGATCGTGTTTCAAAGCTTGTTCTAATTGCAACATCGGGTATAACACCAGCTAAGCTCTCTTTTATACTCAAATCAATCTTATATATCATGCAAGGCAAAAGAGGATTGAAAAAACTAAACAAGATGGTTTATGGAACGGATCACATTCCAGATGAAGTTATTGAAGTCAGTAATATGATTATGGAAAACTTTAATCCTATGATTGGAGCTCTGCCCAATTATAAAGATGATCAACTGAAAAGACTCACCATGCCGGTAATGTATATAGCTGGTGAAAATGATGCAACCGTATATGCATGTAAGACTGCGCAAAGAATAGAAGAATTGATTCCTAATGCGAACATCCAGCTGATTAAAAACAATGGGCATGTGATATATAACGTAATGAATCAGATCATGCCGTTTCTAAATGAATGAAAGAAGGAATGAATGTGGAAATAATCAATAATAATTGTCCTGTTGCAGTAATCAACAAAGATCAAATCATTAATGGGGTGCAGGACATATTGGACATAATCGCTTCTGCACAATACAATTATGATTGTACTGGACTTGTTGCTCATAAAGAGAGTTTAGGGGAAGAGTTTTTTGATCTCAAAACAGGATATGCTGGGAAAATACTACAGAAATTTTCGAATTACAATATGAAGATTGCAATTATCGGCGATTTTAGCGAATATAGAAGTAATAGCCTGCATGAATTTATCTATGAATGTAATAATGGTATCCGTGTTTTTTTCAAAGATAGTATAGAGAGTGGATTAGCAGCTCATGAATTACCTTTTTCTTGTGTTTTTTAAACATGTTGAGCCGATTATCGATGGTCGAATCTCCTTCGTGACACCAATTCATAAATTCTCGGATGTCTTTTATCGACATTTCGGATTTTTTTAACCAATTAATCATGTATATGGACTCAAAATCATTTTCCTTAAACATACGATTGCCGTTTTTGTTGCCTTCAACAAAGGGGAACAGATCTTCTTTGGAATAATAACGAAGAGTATGGGGTGACATGTCAAACTTTTTTGATATTTCGCTTACTGAATAATACATTTTACTTGGCACCTAACCTTATAATTAATTTGTGTTAAAAACTTGACTTAGAGCTGACTCTCAAGTGTATAATGTTGATAACATTTTTATTTTCGTATATTTCTAATTTATTACGAGCAATTTTATTATACTATATTTTTTTCGGTTATTCGGGAATAAATTAAATTGTTGGTTTTGCAGTATGGTTGGAATGATTGTATTTTTTTTAAGCAGGAGGTCTAAAGTATGACTGATAAAATATTTAACAGCAATTTTATTCGAATTTTTGTTGCGGTGTTTTTAGTACTTACCGGTAATCAGATTATCATGGTTGTCCTCCCTCTTTATTTGGACAGTTTAGGTAAAGACCCGTCCATCCTCGGTATAGCAACATCTTTATCTGCCCTGGCTGCCATGTCCGCACGCCCGATGGTTAATGAATTGAAAAATATGGAGATTTCAAAATTGAATATTGTGTATATAAATTGAATTAATTTTATGAAAGGAGTACTGGAAAATGATTTACAATGAATTTCAGGAACTTAAGTTATCTGAGTTAGGTATGGGAGCGATGCGGCTTCCGGTTATCGATGACGATTATGGGAAAATCAATCAGGCAGAAACCGAAAAAATGGTCGCTTCGGCAATGGAAAAAGGGATTAATTATTATGATACCGCATGGGGGTATCATGAAGGGCAGTCGGAAATTGCACTAGGAAAAGCTTTAAAGAAGTACCCCCGGGAAAGCTTTTATTTGGCTACAAAGTTTCCGGGTTACGACTTGTCTAATATGGATAAGGTTGAAGAGATATTTGAAGAGCAGCTGAAAAAGTGTGGTGTCGAATATTTTGATTTCTATTTGTTTCACAATGTATGTGAGCTCAATATTGATGCATATTTAGACCCGCAATATGGTATATTTGACTATCTGATGAAACAAAAAGAAAATGGGAGAATATGCCATCTCGGCTTTTCAGTCCATGGGGATTATGACGTTTGTAGAAGATTCCTGAATGCCTATGGCAATCATATGGAGTTTTGTCAGATTCAATTGAATTATCTTGACTGGACGTTCCAAAATGCCAAAGCAAAAGTTGAGCTGGCAGAAAAATATAATATACCTGTTTGGGTGATGGAACCTTTGCGAGGTGGAAGCCTTTGTAGCCTCCCAGACCAATATGAAGAAAGATTAAAAGACCTTCGGCCTGATGAAACCATGACATCATGGGCATTTCGTTTTTTGCAATCAGTGCCTGGTGTAAAAGTAGTATTGTCTGGTATGTCAAATTTTTCACAGCTGGTTGAAAATATAGAAACATTCAGCGAATATAAACCGTTAAACATTGAAGAAAAAGAAACATTGTTTGACATAGCAAAAGAAATGACAGAAAGCAAAACGGTTCCGTGTACGGCTTGCCGATATTGTACTAGTCATTGCCCTCAAGGATTGGATATTCCTGCGTTGCTTTCATTATATAATGAGTATATCTTTACTGCAGGAGGATTTATTGCGCCCATGGCAATACAAGCATTACCTGAAGATAAAAGACCTAGCGCTTGTATTGGGTGCAGAGGTTGTGAAGATTTTTGCCCTCAGAATATTAAAATATCTGAGGTTTTTGCTGATTTTACTAAGAAGTTAATTTAAGAATAAACAGTTGATGAAAATTTTCATATCATGTTCGTTAACTTCCTTTACGACACGATATAAGAATCATTAGGAATAATTTTTTTATTATTATAAAAATCCATTCACTCTGCTCGATGATTATTAAAGGACCCGGAGTAGTACCATTTTAACCCATTGTATCAATAATACTTTCAGATAATATGTTTTGCTTTATGGGTTAAAATATTCGATTTGAAATTACTATTATAATGTGTTATAATTTACTAACGAGTTCTAAGTGAAGTAGATAATGTGAGTATTTGAATTGCGAGCTGGGATATGCATTAGTAGATTTCAGTAAGTTTTTCTTAATAAAAAGAAAACATTATTGAAAAACATAACAAGGACTGGGGTCTGCATAGGTCCGTAATGGGGATATGCTATACTATTATGAATGGTATAATGTGAATCAATGCTATTGGTGAAGCTTAGGCACTCTAACTCTTGAAATAAAAGAGTTAGAGTTTTTTTTGTTTTGCAGAGAAATTTTTAATTATTAAATTTAAAAGATTAGAAAGGGTGGTTAAAATATGAGTGAGGAAGTACAACGATTGAAAAAAGAACTACATGACAGAAATTTTACTAGGTTTGGGTTAGACTTAAATCTCGTAGTCAGCATATTATCAGCTATTTTGCTAATTGGGTTTTCTGTTTATGCAATTGTAAATCTGGACAGAGCAGGTGACCAGTTAACAACATTTAAGGATATGATTATTGATAAATTTGATACGGTATTTATATGGTCTGCAAATTGTTTTATTATAGCTCTTGTCATTATTGCAATCTCTAAGGCCGGTAAAATAAGGTTAGGAGGAAAGGATACAAAACCACAGTTTTCTAGATTTTCCTGGTATGCAATGTTAATTTCAGCCGGTATGGGTATAGGTCTTATGTATTGGTCCGTTGGGGAACCTATTTTTCATGTTACTAGTTCTCCAATATTTTTCAGCAACAATTCTAATTATACAGCACTAGCAACAACATTTTTCCATTGGGGGATACATCCTTGGGCTATATATGGTATAATATCATTAGCATTAAGTTACTTTACATTTAATAAAAAATTACCTCTTTCACCAAGATCATTTTTTTATCCAATACTTAAAGAACGTATATTTGGTGTTTTCGGAGATGTTATTGATACTTTGTCAGTATTAGCTGCATTGGCAGGTTTGGCAACTTCATTGGGATTGGGCGTGCAGCAGATTAATAGTGGATTAACACATTTATTTGGCATTCCTAATAATATAACGATACAGGTAATATTAATTACTGTTATTACTTTTATAGCTACAATGTCGGTTGTATCAGGAATTGATAAAGGAGTCAAGTTTTTAAGTGAGCTTAATATTAAGGTTGCATTTATTCTAATGCTAATTGTTTTTTTAGTTGGTCCGACAATGTTAATTATTAAAAATTTATTTGGTGCATCCGCACTATATCTTAAAGGTTTCTTAAAGGCTTCTATGTTTGTAAATAATATTGATGAAGTTTGGGCACATGGATGGACGATTTTTTATTGGGCATGGTGGATTTCTTGGAGCCCATTTGTTGGTATGTTTATTGCAAAAATATCGAAGGGACGTACTATCAGAGAGTTTATTACAGCGGTTTTAATTGTTCCAACAGTATTATCAGTAATTTGGTTAACTGTATTTGGCACTACTGCGTTGCATTTAGATGCTCAAACAGCAGGTAGTATTAGTGAGGCTGTGAACTCCAATATATCTACAGCGCTTTTTGTTATGATTCAGATGATTAATGCACCACTTTTTAGTAGTATATTAAAATTCATAGTAAATATTATTGGTGTATTTCTAGTTGTAACTTTTTTTGTAACATCAAGTGATTCCGGATCTTTAGTTGTAGATAGTCTTGCAAGTGGTGGAAAGATAAAATCCCCGGTTGGTCAGAGAATATTTTGGGCATTAATGGAAGGATTTATAGCAGCAGTGCTTTTATTAATTGGAGGAAGTAAAGCTTTATCTATCCTGCAAACTGCTGTAATTACAACCGGATTACCTTTTGCAATTATAACTTTTATTGTTACAGTGATCTTAATATATGAATTAATTATTAAACCTTTTGTAAAAGATAGATTCATGGACTAAATGAGAAACAAGAGGACGGTTCGAGACCACTGAAAAACACTTCCTAAAAATTTACACCATACTATATCTTGTAGAAATGATATAAGTATAACCACAACATATATAGTGTAATTTTTTGAAATAGAACTTTTTCAGCAGTCTCGAACCGTCTCATTGTTTTCTTAAAAAGAAACTCGATGATACTGGTATGACACAAAGCATGTCAAGAGTTGCCCATTGCTTAGATAATGCTCCAATGGAGGGATTCTGGGGAATCCTAAAATCAGAAATGTATTACCTTCAAAAGTGAATTTTTCGCTAATATTCATATTACTCATCTCCTTCTATAATCATTAATGGGGTAATATATTTACTTCCTTATAATTTAGCAGTTTGTTTATGTCTGCAACTTTATTAATTGTATTTATATTGACGAAGTGTTTAAAATTCCAGCTTACAATATAATCTATGTTTATAGCTGTAGCTAGTGCAATATGTCTCAGATCATCCTTACTTTTTTCCTTTAGTACAACGTCTAAATAGGAAAAACGACTTTGACAAATTAATCCAAAATGTTACAATAGAAATAAGAAAGAAAAAACAGGAAATTAAGAATTATTCTAGGCAGCTTGCCAGAGGAATGATTAATGAAGATATATTTGATGAGATGGTATCAGAAGCTAATCAGCAGTTGGAGAAGCAAGGGAAGTACTTACGGAAGCTTGAGCAGCAAAATGAGAGCTGTGAAAATGAAAAGGAATACCTTGTGAATAGTATTGAAGTCATTGAGGACATATTGCAGAATAATAAGCTGACTAATGCGGATATTGTAAACCTGATTGATGACATTACCATATGGGAGACCGATGAGATTGGAGTTTATGGTAAGAAGAAGGTAAGGGTTGATATTGGGTGGAGAATATAATATTTTGTTTTTGGTATCGAAAAATATAAATTTGTATATAACTTTGCAAAAATGATTAGTGTAGAACAGTTAGATATTATGAACTTATAGAATAGTGAATTATTTAAAGTTTGGCGGTAAAAGGTTAATATTCTGTTGAGGATGGTAATGAATATGAAAATACTTGCTATTATTGGAAGTTTGCGAAAAGCGAATACTTATCACGTAGTGCAAAAAATTGAACAATTACATAAAAAAATATCAGATTGTGAATATGAGTATATCTTTTTAAAAGACATCAATTTTGGACTCTGCAAAGGTTGCTTTACTTGCATATCTAAAGGAGAGGAACACTGTCCGCTAAAGGATGATAGGGACTGGATTATTCAAAAAATTGAATCCTCTGACGGTGTGATATTGGCAAGCCCCAATTATGCTGCTAATGTTTCATGGCTGATGAAAAACTATATTGATAGATTTGCATATATCTGTCACAGACCGAAATACTTTAATCAAAAATTTATGCTTCTTGTAACAAGTGGTAGTTATATGGGAGTTAAAAATGTAATGAAAGCACTATCTATCATGGTTTCAGGAGGTAAAATAATTAGTTGTCTCACTGTTTTTAATTCACCAAGCATGAATGATAAAAAGGCAAAAATACAGGCAACTAAAATCAAGAAGGTTGCAGAGAAATTTGCAAAATTGTTGAGTAAAAAGAAAGATTCAAAACCTCCTTTTTCATATCTTATTTGGTTCAGTGTTTTTAAAGCGTCATCTGTGATAAATCAAGAAGGTCTTCCTGCTGATTATCAATACTATAAAAATAGAGATTATTTTATAGATTGCGAACTGAACACCTTTCAAAAAGTATCGATAAAGGTCTTCACACATTTCTTCCGCTTTATGATTAACAAAGGGTTTGTATAACATCCTTGGCTCTTGATTTTCACATCACAAAAGGTAAATTTATGGAACGTAACCTATATGACATATTATTTATAAATTATGAAAGAACAATAGTATTATAACAAATTGCCAATATCCATATAATAGATAACTCAAAAAAACCACCAAATTGGTGGTTTCAATTGGCACGAGTGATGGGACTTGAAGCCATACGTCGTAGACACACGCCCCTCATGGTGGGGTTACATCAGTGTCGGTTTAAACATAATGTATTATTATACGAGTCAATAAAATCACTAATAGGATGACATCACTTTATGTGGTTTTTTAATTAAAAAAAAATAAATTTAGATATACTTGTTGCAAATAAGTAAAAACTATGGAAATATACGGATTTTTATTATATTATTAATTATAGTAGTGTGTATCAAATAAATTAGGGAGAAGAGGTCTAGAAAAAATGTGTATTAATGAAAAAATAGTTGAGATGCTTAAAAAGAACAAGTTATTGATTAGTACTATGGAAAGTTGTACAGGTGGTAATATTCTTAATCAAATTACAAATATTGAAGGTGCATCTAGGATCACAAATGGAGGGTTTGTTACTTATAGTAATCAACAAAAGATAAAAATGGGAGTTTCTAAAGAAGTTATTGAAAAGTATGGTGTATATAGTCCAGAATGTGCTCGTGCAATGGCTAATGCGGCTTTGAATAATATTGTTTCGGATATAGGTATTGGTGTTACAGGTACATTTAGTAATCTTGACACTGATAACCTAAATAGTAATTTAGGGTTAATATTTTATTGTATAAGTTATAGTAATCGTATTAATAGAGTAAACAAGAGAATTAGTGAAGGACAAATTCAAGTGCCAAATATGCATAGGCATTTACAAAAACAATATGTTACAGATGTAATATTTAATAGTCTATATGATTTACTCAGATATTAAGTTGATTAATATTTTTTTAGAACTGAAAATTTTGCTTAAGGTATCAAATTTTCTTTGAGCTTAAATAAGTTTTGGGGGATAGTTTGTATGAATAAAAAAAATCAAATAACTATAGTAATGCTATTAGGAATTTTAATACTTATAATTTCATTTTTTCTAAAAGAAAAAACTATGTCTTTTGAAAGTTTCATCTTTCAAGCATTGTTTAATATTGCCTTTGTTTTAATAACTATTGCTTTAGTAAATGTCATTTGGGGCTTACTTGGAGGAGAACCTTTAGAAAAAATGTTAGATGGATTGCGAAGCTCCATAAAACTGCTAGGGGATAGTACAGAAAGTGGTATTACTAGATTTTTGTATGCTAATGATAGATATACTAGCAAAGATTGGCATGAAATTTTATGTAGAAGCAAATACAAGATAGATTTACTTGGCTATACATTGAATACTTGGTCGCGAATTGAGGGATTTGAAGAAGAACTAATAAATAGGGTTAAAGCAGGTGTAAAAATAAGGGTACTCTTTATGGATGAGAAAAATCCATTTTTAAATGCAAACATAAATTATGAACAAATCAAATCATTAAGCGTACCCATTGTTGAAAATGAGATATATTCTTCGACTGATTTTTTTTCTGATATAATGAAAAGATCAGTAGGTGAGAAAGGAGTTAAAGGTTCATTTGAAATGAGAAAAGTTAAGAAAGGTCTTATAATGAGTCAAATATGCATTTTTGATGATACATCGATAATAACACCATATTTGCACTCTGTAACAACACCACATAGTCCTCTTATTATAATAAAAGGACAGGAAAGTAGAGTGTTTAAAAAGTATCAGAAAGAGTTTGATTCATTTTGGGAATTAAATAATAATAGATAAAGAATACAATTTATCTATTATTGATCTTTAATTTGGATGAAGATGTTGACAAACGTTTATTACAGTTCTGTGTGAATGGTAAAATTATGGAGTTATAAAAATGAGAAAGATTAGTATAGGAGATATAATCAGAATATTACTCAAGACATTTGAATTATATGATCAGCATAAAAAAATAGTTTATAGTTACTTATTGATGGGATGTAATTTAAAAATTACATTAACTATGAATTCAGAATACAAAATACTAAAACAATTATATGGGTTACTAAGTTATAGAAACGTAGATAGCATAAAAAGAACATTCGAAAGATATAGTATTGAGACTAAGTTTGATGATAAAGGCAATGCCATTTATAATACATATAATTTACTAGATATTTGGGATAATCTCGGTAAAAAGTATTTAATTTTTAAGGATAATGTATATATTAATATTTTGAACTTTGAAGAGTGGAAAAGGTATTTCCATGCTCTTGATGAAGATTTAATTGTATTAAATCATTTAGTTAAGCAAAGATATTCATGTAAAAAGCCAGAAATTTCAAATATAAGCCAATTTGTATTTAAAATGAAGACATTTATTACGCCTTACGAACCAAAATTAAAGGCAATATTGAATAGAGGGGTAGGAATTCAGCATTTACATTTGTCAGGTAGCTATCCGGCCCCATATCTTTGGGTAGCGTTAATGAATAATAGAATTATTAACATGGATATTTTCAATTCCAGTAATTTTGATGAAGCAATAAAATACAATAATATTGAGAATATAGCTGTATTATGTAAAATGATTAATATGGCAAGAATAATTCGTCTATGTTTGTTTGAATATATTATAGCTTATATAAAAAATGGCTTTAAAGTAGAAAATAGGAATTCGGAAAAAATGAGTATACTATTAAGTGAGCTCTCGAAGAATATTAATCACTCTGGAGACTATTTTTATGAGATCTATCAAGATATCAATATTAAAATCTGCGAATTGAAAGCCAATCATAGAGACTATGCTTTCACACTGAGCTTTATAGATGATGATAATTGCCGTATTGTTTCCAAGTCATTAGTCGGAGAACGATTAATACTTTTTTACGTTTTATATTTAATTAATGATAGTAGTTTTCAAGATAATGAAATTTTGTCAAAATTGATTTGGATATATATACAAGCTAAAAATTCTTTCCTCTGCAAAGTTCAACAGGAAGAAGGGATATCGGGGATAGATTTTTTTGAATATACATTAAAGGCTGTAGTATGGAGTTATGATGAAGATCATGAATTCTGTAAAGAGATAGGAGAATTCTTACAAGAGACACAATCTGTTATAAAAGCTGAACTAATGATTTCGCCTCAAAGTAGCTTAGTTGATTATGATAAAAAATTAAAACAGATATCAATTATAAGAGATAGTATGAGAGCGAGTCTTTGTGAAAAGTTAAAACAAGAATATCAAGACGTTAAAATTGGTGTAATAGTACATTTCAAAAAGGATGACGAGGTTTATTTAAGCAAACGTATTTCAAGTAGTAATGATTCTTATAAAATCTCTCACTTTCAAAAAAGAGATGTAAATATACAAGATTGTAACATGCTAATTAGATATAAAAAAGAAACCAATACGTTTGAAAAAAATAATAATATGCCAATTGTAGCAATTGATGCAACAAGTAAAGAAGTTTATTGTTCTCCTGAAATATTTAGCGAAGCTTATAATTTATTATTTGGCTATAATAATAATATAGAATCAGGGTTTAAGTTGGTTGGTAGAACATTTCATGTGGGTGAGGAATATATTTCATTAGCTACAGGTTTAAGAAGAATATATGAAGCTATCTGCTTCCTAGGCTTAGAAAAAGGAGATAGACTGGGGCATTGTATTGCACTAGGGGTAGACTCCAAATTATGGGTATATGATAATCCCCAAATAGATATGAGTTTAATAGATTTATTAGATGATTATGTTTTTGAGTGGCACTTGTTAAAAAATAATTATAATTATGATTTTAAAAACAGAATTAATGAAATTGAAATGAGGATAGCTAAATATTCTAAACAAGTTTTTGGAGTACCAATCTATCCGACAATATTATTTTCAGCGTGGCAATTGAGAGGGAATATCTCACATAACTTGGCATGTAATTTTGATGACGATAATACAATTCCTTATTGGATTAAACTGCAAGGGAAAATTATGGAGTGCTCATCAGTTTCTGGCACACATCAGGCTATACCCAGTCTAGATGCGCTTTTGAGTATAGCTGATAAATACAATATTATTTATGACAAATTGAAAGTTGAACTGCCTTGCAGTATTGAGGAAAGAATTTTGCATGAATACTTGTATGATAAACATACAAATGAGTCTTTTATTCAAAGGGTATCTATTGATACAGTTAAAGAGGCTGTTCACTTAAAAAATATTCAAGATATAGTAGCTGATTTTTTATATGATAGAGGTATTAGTATAGAATCTAATCCAACATCAAATTGGTTAATTGGAGGATTTGAGAAATTTTATGATATACCCTGTGTTCAGTGGATTATTAATAAATCAAGTTTTGCTTTTTCGCTAAACATTGATGATCCTACTGCATTTGGGAATTCAGTTGAGAATGAATATTATTTAGTATATTCAAGTATTCGGAAATGTATAGAGAATATGATATCTGAAGATGTAGCTTTAAAAAAGATTAACGAAATTAGATTAAACTCAATTAAATTAAGTTTTATATAACAATCAATAAAAGGTAAAGGTGTGAAAATTTAAAATGATATTTAGTGAGAAGTGTGGAATGAAAAACAGTTGTAGAATCTTACTAGGACTCGATTGTAATTATAAGTGCGAATATTGCAGTAACAAGATACCAGGACTGATTGAAAAGTTTAAGTCAGTTTCAACCATAAGTGAAATTGGTATTTGCAGGTATGAAAACATCTGTATATCCGGTGGAGAACCTTTAATGAGTAAGTACATAAACGAATTGTGGGAGGTTATCACATTATCAAAATTAAACAAATGTAAAGTATTTATATATACAAATCTGAGTATATTACCTTCTAATGATATGATTGGTAAAGTAGATGGATGGAGTATTGGATTTCATGCTTTCCAAACCGAGACGTTAGGTTTTATAGACAGAGTTAATAAACTATTAAAAATGGGCGCAGATAATGTAAGAGTATTGGTGGAAAATATTGAAGCAAGCAAATTAGCAGTTTTTTTGCCTAACAATATAATAAAACCTTGGATTCGTAATGATTGTGACAAAACTAACATAGAAGATTGGTATATTTTAGATAAATAATATTAGCAAGTTTTAAATTTCTATTTTAAGGAGTAATTTGTGTATAATGTAGGTGCTATTATTGGATTATTTTCTTTTCCTCATAAAGGGCATTTAAATGCCATTTTAAAGGCTAGTACTTATTGTGAGGAGTTATATGTTGTAATAATAAGTAATGATTTTATGGAAGAACAACTATATAAAAATATAGCTATAAAAAGATTAACTATGAAAGAAAAGGCAAGATGTTTATCTTTTGAACTTAATGGATTTGATCATATAAAAATATTAATGATAGAAACTAATGATGTTACAGTAAAAAATCTAAATTTAGAAATAGTTCTCAAAAAGATAACCGGCTTATTAAACAAAGATGTAGATGTAATATTTAATTGTGAATTAGAAAATAAAGAAATTTTCAATTGCCACTCTATTGATAGTAAACTAGAAGTATTTAACGCTGATTATGTGATGATAACGATACATACATCGAATGTGTTAAATAATATTTATATGAACTGGGATTTGGTTTTAGGATCTTTACGCGCATATTATGCAAAAAAAGTAGTTTTCGTAGGTACTGAAAGTTGTGGTAAAACAACACTTGTAAAAATGCTTGCAAAATTATTTAATACTACTTATGCAGAAGAAGCAGGCAGGTATTATGCTTCAAAATATATGGGCGGAAATGAGAATGTATTTATGTTGAGAGATTTTTATAATATTGCAATTGAGCAAAGACAGTTAGAAGAAAATGCATTACTATGTGCTAACAAAATTTCATTCTTTGATACTGATTTAGTAGTTACACAGCTTTATTGCAAACTCTTTACTGGTGAATACAATCCTGATATTGAACCTTTAATTGATAAATACAGATATGATATGGTTGTTTTCTTAGAACCTGATACAAAGTGGGTAGCTGATGGAATTAGATTTGCGGATAATCAGTCTAAGAGAGTTAAATATTCAGAGCAACTGAAAAAGTTGTATAGCTATTATGGCTATGGAGAAAGATTAGTGGTAATAAGCGGCTCTTATAATGAAAAACTCAGTAAATGTGTTGAAATAAGCAAAAATTTATTATTAGAGAATAACATTAGAAATGTAGTTTCTAAGTTTTTATAGAATTTACTATTAGAAATTGGATTATTTTTTTTCAAACCGTTTATTTTATAAGGGATATTAAATGGTAATATTTATAAAGGAATTATATAAAACTGCTATTTTGTTGAGTACTGTGTGTTTTTGGCAGATTGCAAGCTAATATTCAGATACAAGATGGAATGGAAACTGAAACATAAATTTTGTTAAAAGAAAGCTAATTCTGGACTTCATTGATATGAAAAACAATATTATCAAGCCATTATTTATTTGGAGGTTTTTTATGGATGTTAAAGAAGAGTTATTCGGAGAAAACTATCTGTTTACACGTGAAGATGTTTTAAAGTCATTAGAGTTATTTATTGAACACGAAAAATTAAATGAAGAGCCTGGGTATTCAAATGAAGTTGTAAAAAACAGAGTAAAGCTTTGTCAAAAATTTCATGCAGCTATAAAGAAATGTAAACTTCCGGTTTTGACAGAACTTTGGTGGTTCTATGAATATCAGTTTTTAGGAAATAGTATGGAGTTGAATCTATGTCAGGCTGATGAGATTGAAGTTGAAAATGATGAAATTAATGGTATGATCTCAACCGTGGAACACACTTTAATAAAGGTCGAATGTGATTATATTTCTGTTGAACAATATGCCTCCATGCTTGATATTGAGCCTGTTACGGTCAGGCAATGGATTAGGCGTGGGAAATTAAGACATGCAAAAAAGAATGGACGCGATTGGTTGATTCCCAATACTGAAGATAAGCCACGGCGTGGTTTTACCAGTGTGCAGTATATAGTAGAAAAAGAAGCCCAAATTGAAAGTGATGAATTCCCGTTGCTATCAACATGCAATTCAATATTGATCTTGCAAGATCAAGAGAATAAAAGCAAATTCATTTGTTACCTCAATAATTATAAAACTAAATTCTGCAGTGAGCTTGAACTGACAAGAAGTGAAGTTGAACGGCTAGAACATACTATTATTGAATCTGGAAAAGCGCGGGTTGAAGGGAATATACAATACGTCCCTTATATTAGAGATAATGATGGTAGATATTAAGTTGCAAAAATATTAGGGTATGCTGAAATGAGTTAATTGATATGATTAGTTTAAAAAGTGAAAGGAATAGTTTTACAAATGAGTATATT
>CAYYEC010000002.1:0-13300 GCA_964470745.1 uncultured Eubacteriales bacterium
GTATAGCTGAAAAGACCGCAGTTATTGTTGAACAAGTTGATGAGTTAAGAGTAAGTACAAATGATAATATTAAAAGTTCCGATGTTCTTAAAGAATTGGTTTCAAAATTCAAATTTTAAAATCAATATTCAAGAATGTTTTTTAGGAATATAAAAATGAGTAGGGCTAATAAGAAATTTTGTGTGAATTTCTTATTAGCCCTATTAAATAAAAACCATTCCCAATCAGTTCTTTTATTTTGTAATAACTAAGCTTCCCTTTTCCTTTAAGTCCTTTAAGTCGTTAGCCTTAATCATACCATTAGAAATCGTATATAGATTATCATCAATATAAATTAATCTCTCAATTTGCTTATTGTAATCATAACCATAGTTACCGGCTTTTAAGTAATCTTCATCACTTAAATGAGTTATTTTTCCTTTTAATGTAAATCCTTTTTCCAAGTCAATATTATACACATAGGCACCCTGAAACTCAAATTGGCCATATTGAGGAAATACACCTTTTTTAGTAACCTCATTTTCATTAACTTTCATTACTGTAATAGGGAAAGCCAGTAGATTTTTATCTTTTGAAAAAAGCAGCGCTTTATGATTTTTCAAAAGCTCCGAATCTGTCCCTCTATCTCCTATTTTTTCAGAGAATCTTTGAATCGGATTTTCAACATCACTTACATCAAATATTGCCAGCTTCATTCCCAAATAATAAGCATTGCCTTTTATTTCAACAGTGTCCTTTCCAAAACCTATAATATGATTTTCATCATATGGGTGTAAGTAATCGCTGTATCCCGGTATCTTAAGCGCTCCTAATATTTCCGGATTGGTTGGGTCTTTTAAGTCTATCACAAACAAAGGATCAACAGTTTTAAAAGTAACTACATATCCTCTATCTCCTATAAATCTTACTGAATATATTTTTTCTCCAGGTGCTATATCTTCAATCTTTCCTGATATGGTCATCGTATCATCCAAAACATATATGTTATTAGATGACATATTTCCTTTCACGCTCCAACGAGGTTGTTCTGTAGTAGCTATACGAAAATATCCATTGCTTTCATCCATTGAAAATTGATTTAATATTGTTCCTGGCACTTCACCCTTATTTAAATAAGTTATTTTACTATTATTAATAGAAAATTTGTATACAAGAGTATTAGTTTCTGTTGAAGATTCAAGCAACGAAGGGGCAATTAGAGAAGGTGTAGTGATTCTAGCTGTATTTGATTCATATTTTACGCCATAATCATATTTTGAAACTGCAACATATAAGTTTTCCTCAGAAACATATATATTTTGCCCGGAGCCTAAATAAGTATCTATATTGATTTTTTGCTCCTCATTATCAAGGTCAATACCTGCCACTATCATATAATTAGCTTCTATTATTCCTGGAAAATAACGTATATCTTTGTAATCTATATTCTTATATTCATCATCCTCATTGGTATCACGATAGTATGGAGTGATTCCTTCATTTTCTTCTAACGTGTAGTAATCAATATATTTATTCGCTACCAAGTATAGTGATTCTCCTATTTTCCTTGAAGAGATATAATTTCCTTCTATCTCTACTTCTCTCAGCTTTTTAGCTTCTTCCTTATTAGTTATATCATAAATTATAGCCTTAACTGTATTTCTATAATTATTAGGCATAATATACCTCTTGTTAGACTCATTGCTTTCAGTCTTAGGCTCAATTATTTCATTATAATAAGAACCTATAACAATCATTTTGTCATTGTGTAAGTATATTTCTTGAGGATTAAATTTTTGATCTTTGAAATCCAAAGTCCCGGCTATTTTCATTTCATTTGCGGGATATGCCTTTGAAATTATAATTCTTTGATTATTTACTTGATAAATGTATTCTCCATCGGTTTTGACCACATCGGCTTCATCTACACCTTCCACCTGAACATTGGTTGTGGAATAATCTTGTGAAGCACCATTAGATTCTGAAACAGATGACTTTTCGTTTTTTAAAGAGCTATCAGCAGCTGCAGCTTCTTTAGTAGCTCTAATGCCATCTGACTTCATATAATAGATATTCGAATTAGAAACATTGTCCTTAATTATTTCTTTCAATTTTTCTACCGAGCCTACTATAGGAAGGTTGTTGACTCTTGCTATCACGCTGTCTATTTCAGTCTTTTCTTTATTAATATCAAATATATTTTCTTTATCACTTATAGCAATTAATCCTCTATCATAGAATACCTTTTTTTCAAAAGCTTCTGCTATTTTTCTTAAAGGTACATATGTGCGATCATTAATAATTTCAGCAGGAACATCCAGCTCAATTTGCGACTTTCCTACTTCCATTATATTACTGCCTATAATCAAACTTAGCTCTTTGCCATTTAAAGTAATTGTAGCTGTGGAACTCTTTTGTTCCCAGTTTACTTTTGCACCCAGGCTTTCTGCAATAAATCTAACCGGAACCAGAGTTCTACTATTCTTTATGATTGGTTTAACTTCAACATTTGACTCATCTATCTGAGCATCCAGACTGTTAACCATAGCTAAAGGACTACCAACATAAAGCACTATTGCATTATTTAGACGATTATCACTAGACTGTGTTTCCGCAAGACCACTAGAGTAGTCTATTGAAAAAATAATAACTACTGCTATTAGAATACTAAATATTTTTATTAATTTTTTCATTCTTATCTCCTCCTTTTAAATATTTGACGAAGATAAAAAAAATAAGTTCCCATTACTTTTACTATGCAGTAGAATTAGCCAAAATACTAATTTATTTTTACTTTTACCTAAATTTATTTAAGTCTAATAGCTTAAAAAGCGTTATTCTCAAAATTTTTCAAGGTGTAAATTATGGATGTTTTTCAATTTATAAAATACATTGTTGAATATCCTGTTATTACAGGAATAATCTTAGAATCGCCCACTATTTCTCCTCCCAATTCAAATTATTTCTGAGCAATAATATCTTTTACGAAAATTTCAGGATGTGTATATTGATAATTACCTTTTGTCTTATATCTATCAAACTTTACTGCTTTATTTGGACACCAGTGAATACATGCAAAACACTGTTCACAATTCTTACCCCAAATATATTCACTATTATTAAATTTTATGTTTTCAGTAGGACATACTTTTTCACATAAACCACAATTATTGCATTTGTCTTTATCATTTGTTTTATTCCTTACGCCCATAACATCATAAAATACCATCTTAGAAATATTACTTACAAACTTTGAAGCTAGAATTTTGCCCCTTATAGATTCCGATTTTTCAATTCCCATAGATTTTCTACTTTTAATAATCCTGCTTATCTCTTTAACTTTCTTTTGCTCATTTACAAACATACTACTATATTTCTCAAGTTCTGTAGGAAAGGCTATACTATTATCAGGCATATAAAAAACAAATCCAGCGTCCAGATTAATATTATTTTCTTTTAATACTTTTTCCACGCTATACAAAGAATTCCCTGCCTGTGCTCCACAATTCACTATACCAAATACATATGCACCTTCTTTTAAATCCATTTTTTTTATAAATTCTTTGACTATCTCCGGAACATCAAGACAATACACCGGGCAAACTATTCCTATAATATCAGCACTACTTGCTGCTTTCTTTGACTTTATAGATTTTGCAATAGGTATTATAGCTTCTGTGTCTAGTTCTTGTGCTATATCCCGGGCAATCTTTAAAGTATTTCCCGTCCCTGTAAAATAATAAATTTCTGTTTGCATAATTATCATCCTTTCAAAATATAATATTATTTATGTGCATATTTGCGCACTAATGCACATATTTCTCAAAATTTTTATTTCTTTTTTTCTATTTCATCCGGACATACTTGACTTAAAAGCTTTTTAATATTTTCAACGATATCTTCCATCTTGTGAAGAAATTCAAAACCATTCATTGCATAAATAGTTCTTCTGGATTCTTTTTCACAAAACAACAAACCATATTCATACATTATTTTAAGATGCCTTGAAATCACAGACCTATCCTGTGGGAAGTTTTTTGCAATAGTACCAACATCAGATGGCCCATTAATAGTCAAAAACCTAAGAATTTCAACTCTTATTGGCTCACCCATTATTTTAAATAACTGGCTATCAACTATTTTGTTTATATCTTTTACATTTAAAGAACAATTATCTTTTTTATTCATTGTCATGAATTGATTATATATGCATATGCATGCACATGTCAAGTGGTTATAAAAAATTTTTTTAATGCATATTAAATCCTCCCCAACCACTTTCCCAATATCAATTCACTTTTACCCATATCTCTCAACGGATGCAAAAAATCCATTTTACTAATAATTTCATTTCCCGAAAGTTCATCTTGCATATTTTCAAGAACCTTACCTTTGCCACCATCATGACAGCAGAATAGGTTTATCTTTTTGCCTTGAATCTTAATTTCAGAGAAAAAAGTACGAAAAGCTGGAGTAAAATTACCTGCCCATACTGGAGTGCCAATAAAAAGTTCATCATAGTCCTGAGGGTTTTTATCTATTCCCAATAGCTTGGGTTTATGTTTAAATATTACTTTCCTTCCACCCCAAACGTATTTCATAAACCCTTTTGATGTCATTTCATCTTCAACCTTTAATTCTAATAAATCTGCATCTTTTATCTTAACAATCTTTTCAGCTATAAATTTTGTATTTCCCTCATATGAATAATATATTACCAGACTCTTCATAAAAATATTCTCCTATATGTTTCGCACTTAATCCTTTACATTCTTATAATAAAATAAGTGCGAAATCATTTTCCTAAAGTTATATAACGCATTAAAACAATTGTAGGCTATGTAAAATACTTAGTGCGTTATATATATACATCTTGCTAATATTTTCTATATTATATATTACTTATATGTGAATAATCAATATTGCCTGTGAAATAATTATTTTTTAATTCTATTTCTTTCATTTTTTTGCAACTATTGCATAAAAGTATCTGCCAATTTCCTTCAAATCTATATTTTTAAAGCCACAATCCTCTATCTTATTTCTAGCCTCTTTATAGGACAATCTATGGTTAACAGGTGGTCCATAATCACTCTCTTCCTTTTTCCATTCTACAACTACTAATTTACCATCTTCATTTAAAATGCGTTTTGCTTCTTTCAGAAACACTTCTGTATTTTCTGCTTCATGCAGAACATTGCAAATAAATGCAAAATTTACAGACATATCATCAATTTTAAAGTTGTTTTCTTCCGTAACTATTGTTTTAATATTTGAAATACTATTACTATCTATTTTCTTATCCAATTCTTCAAGCATTTCCAGAGAAATATCCAATGCAAATACTTTACCCTCATCACCGACTATTTCTCCAGCTGGTATTGAAAAGTATCCAATTCCACAACCAATATCTGCAATTATATCTCCTTCCTTCAATCCTAAATTTACAAGTGTTTGTGAAGGTGGGAGAACCTCTCTTCTTTTTTCATTATCTAATTTATGCCTGTTATGTATATCAAACTTCTTCTCCATTTTTCATTTCCCTCCTATATGGAACGCAAGAAGTAAATTACATTAGCATTATTTGCGTTCCGAGTTTTAAAGATAATACAACGCAATAAACAATGTAAAGGATTTATTGCGTTGTATTGGTTAAATAGAATATACCCATTTTTACCAAGTTAAATCTATATTATTCGATATAATTAGTACTTTTTATTCAGATCAATTTTACCTGGCATTTCATTACCTAACCTATAGCAGATTAAGCTTTCTTTAAAAATATTCATTGTTTTCTTCATATGGTGTGGACTTATTCCACAGTTGTGAGGTGTTATAATAACATTTTCCATATCCCATAAAGGACTTTTTTTATCTAGAGGTTCCTGGTGAAATACATCTAAGCCTGCTCCTGCAATATGACCTTTTTTAAGTGCTTCAATCAGTTCACCCTCATTTACCGTATCTCCCCGAGATACATTAATGAAAATACTACTGTTTTTCATTAATTTGAATTCCTTCTTCCCAATCAAATGATAGGTCTCATCGGTCAAAGGAGTAACAAGCACATTGTAATCGGATTCTTTTAATGCATCATATAATTTTTCCATCCCCCAGACTTCATCGAAATTATCCAAATCTTCTACATGCTTCTTTAGTCCTATTACCCTCATATCAAAAGCCCTGGCTTTTCTGGCTACTTCTCTTCCTATGCTTCCAGCACCAATAATACATATTGTTTTTCCAGATAATTGATCAACCTGTATATTATTATTCCATTTCTTTTGAAGCTGGTTTTTGAGCATCCTATTAAGGCGTCTGCTAAATGAAATAATCATCCCCATTATTTGTTCAGCCATTTGTGGTCCATGAAGCCCTCTTACGTTTGTTACCATAGTTCCCATACTAATAAGTTCATCAAAGGGCAGCATTTCAACTCCTGCAGATAAATTGAAGAACCATTTAAGCTTTTGGCATAATCTTACTAAATCCTTGTTCAGCCCCCAGGCAATTATTATTTCTGCCTTATGAAGTATATTGCGTGCCTCTTCCATATTATTAAATACATGAATTTTTTCGCCTGTTTCATTTTCAATAATATCTATATATTCTTTTTTTATTTTTGTTAAACATACTATCATCTTAATCCCCCTATTATTGTACTAAACGCCTATGGTGGTTACTATATTTTATCACAAATAGTTATTTATGCATTATAAAAACTTATATTTATATATCACAATAGGTATTTATATAAAAAAGTACGTATACATATTTTATAAAATGTAGTAGAATTTTATCAAGAAGGTTATGCTTTGGAGGTTTTTTATGTTTAGACGTTTCCACTATAATTCACCTGTAATTTTGACAATGACTATTCTGTCTTTCGGTGCATTATTATTAGGATATGCTACGGATTTCAAGTCAACTGCACTGCTTTTTTCCGTGTATAGAGGTAGTTTTACTGATATATTTTTCTACTTTAGACTAATTGGACATGTGCTTGGACATGCAGATTGGGGGCACTTTATAAACAACTTTCTCTTAATACTGCTTTTAGGACCCATGCTGGAAGAAAAATACGGTTCTAAAAATATTATTTCAATGATTTTAGCAACAGCATTAATAACAGGGGTTTTGAATATTATTCTGTTTAATTCTGCTCTGTTAGGAGCAAGCGGAATTGTTTTCATGTTAATCGTATTAAGTTCTTTTGCAAATACCCGCCAGGGAACTATACCCATAACTCTTATCCTTGTTATAGTAATTTTTATTGGAAGAGAAATAATGGATGGTCTTCTCACCAAAGATAATATTTCACAACTCACACATATTATAGGTGGCTTATGTGGTGCAATTTTCGGTATGTCTATGACAAGATCACGAAAAGAAAAACGCCCAACATAATAATTATTAGTATCCAGAGGTATATGGAATTGCTGGAATGCAGAAGGTTTGGCGTGGAGGCATTCAACATACCTCTGGATATTAATTCATATTTTATGTTTTTGCCCAGGATTTATATGGTTTTTTAACTAAACTTGAATTATAATATCTACGGTCATGAGTCACTTCTTCTCCTAACCATTTTGGAAAAGATATCTCTTGATTTTCCAGTGATAGTTCTATTTCTGCTATAGTTAATCCCTCATTATCTCCAATAAATTCATCCACTTCCCACATCAATCCATCATGAATAACTTTGTATCTATATTTTTCTATAATAGGTTTTTCACATAAATTATTAATTATTTCATGGGCTTCTTCAAAAGGAATATCATATTCGAATTCAGGACGACTAATTCCACTTGAAGGTCCTTTTATGGTTATGTATCCTTTGTCCTTAATTATTCTTATTCTCACTGCACGTCTAAAATCATTATTTAAATATCCCTGACGATATAAAATACCTTCTGCAAGCTCCTTATAAGAGTTGTCCTTTACTTTAAATTTTCTCTCAATTTCTATCCCCATATTCCTTGGCTCCTAATTATCTCCTACAAAATTTATTATTTCATTATACACTATTGATTATACCATAATAATATTACCAGTAAAAAGGCTAATAATAGTACTTTGATTCGTAATTAAATAAAGTTCGTAATAGTCTGAACATGATTAAAAAATTAAATGACTCCCCCTCAAGCATTAGTACTGCGTATGTTTGAGGGGGAGTCACCAACTAAAGTATTATCTTAATAATAAATATTATATTTATACAATTAATTTTTCTTTTATCATTATTTGGCCTTCTTTAATCTCAACTTTTCTATTGCATATATCTTCAATTTCCAGTTCATCCTGTGCAGCATAAATCAACGTACTGCAATACTTAGCAGTAATTTTTCTAATCATATTTCTGATCTTTATTTTCAATATTTCATCCAGATTGGCAAGAGGTTCATCCAATAACAATATTTGTGGTCTTGGCGCAAGTGCTCTTGCTATTGCTACACATTGAGCCACTCCTGCAGATAATTGATTGGGATACATATCTTTAAACTGACTAATCTCCAGTTCCTCCATCAACTGCTGCATTATGCCACGGGCTTCTCCCTTATTTTTTTTATTTAAACCAAATTGTATATTCTGTGAAACAGTCATATGAGGCCATAATTTAAGCGACGGAAATACATATCCGATTTTTCTTTTATATGGTGCAAGAATATAATTATGGCAGCTTACTACCTCATCATCAATTATTACTTCACCTTTTCTAATTACTTCAAATCCTGCAATAATGCGAAGAAGAGTAGTTTTTCCACTCCCAGGCTTACCAACAATTCCGATTCTATCATTCGCATCAATTTGTAGACAAACATTTTTCAAAGTTTTATTATTTTTATAGCTTTTATATATATTGTTTAATAAGATCATTTTATACATCTCCCTATTTTGGTAAAAGTATGTTAAATTAATAAGAAAACCATTTGTATTACAATATTAATTACTATCATTATTAATCCTGCAAATTGCAAGTATCTAAACCACATTGGCCATTCAAATGGTTTTTTCCATTCTTTACTACGCCATAGCCGTAGTAGTGAATCCTTTCTTAAATATACTTGTAAAAAACATACTGTCAGTATACATATTATCAAAATGAGCAGTATCACTATAAAAGCATTTGATGCCACATTATTTGTACTAAATTCGGTAAAAATTTCAAAGGAAAATACATTCATTTCAAAAAGCATAGGCATGCTATAATTTAAAAAGTTTATTATAAAAATTATACCATAGCCTAAAATTATAAATGGATATGCAATAGGTATTACTATTTTCAAAAAACAGCTAAAATCAGATTTAAACATTTCACCAGCTTCAATCAATTCAGAATCCACAGTCTCTATTCCTATTAGGGTAATACCTATTCCAAAAGGAAGCACTTCCATAAACTGAATAAAACCATCTATTAAAAAACCTCCCATAGTTATTTGTTGTATCCCTAAATTTTGTAAAACACTATTAATGCCGTTAAAAAAACTATTCCATGATAATGTGTGAAAATATGGTGGTATTAAGACCAGAATTAAAAAAATCCACCTTAGATATACGTAAGGCTTTCGATGTATCCTCCATAAATAGCTTGCAATAACTATACTCATTAATATGCTAAGTCCAGTAACCAGACCTATATGTAATATACTATTAAGTAAAAGTCCAAATTTTTTGAATGAAAAAAGAATCTCTATAATTCCAGACTTACTTTGCCCTTTTGTAAAATATAAAGGCTCTGAGACTATTACAAATACTGGCAAAAATACAATTATAATAAATAAAATCAGACTCATCCAATTTAGACTCGAACTAGTACCAATATGTTGAGAATAGCTTTTTATCTTCAAATTTTTCACCCCCATAAATAAATTATATAAAAGCAGTAATAATTGTTTCAAATTATATTTTTTTAGTTTTGTTTTCATTATACAAATATTCACTTAACTACCACTAAACAAAATTTTTTCTTTTGAAACTCTAAAAATGTTGCTATGTAAGGATTTAAGAGATTTTTATCCCCATTATCCAATATATGTATATAAATATTAATAACTATATTTAGCAATAACAATTTTTACATAATTAATTCAAGCACTGTGTCCCAAATTAGTTAATATGGATAGTACTATTAGCTTTCTCTTTACAGTTCATATCTTTAACTTCTTAACACAAAAATAACTAATATAATAATATTCTAACTAGGTTTTGTGAAGTGAATGTGAAGTGAAAATATTTTTTCAACTAAAAAAATCCATCCGGTTACCCGAATGGAAATAGATTTCTGCTTTAATAAAGCTATTATTTGATTAGACGCCTAAACATTATCTGAGGTTTAAAACCATACTCTTTTTTAAGCCCTCTTTTGTAAATATCATAATATTTTAGTGCTGTTATTCTTTGATTTGTCAGCAGCAAAGCTTCAATCAACCTATAATTAATATCATCATGAAGAGGTTCATGTTTTAAACCAATTATTAAAAGTTCTACAGTTTTGCTGTGCTTTCTGGCAGTCTTATAGTATTCCGCCATTTTAAGAAGTATATGAATATATTTTTCCTTAATAAGCACTCTACTTCTTTCAGCCCATTGAAACTCATTATTCTTTAAATATTCACCTATATATAGTTTAATTGCTTTTTCATATTCCAGAATAGTAATATCATTAATTTCTTTATTTTCCGATATAAATGACATAAACTTATGATAATCACAATTAGTTTTATCTATATCAAGTCTATATGTGCCTCTTGTATGCTCTATAGGAAATTCACTCCCATGTTGTAATAACGCCTTCTTAATATAGTGAAGTGTAGTATTAAAATGTGTAACGGCCCTGTCACCATCAAATTCGTTCCAGATGCAATCAATAATTGCACTTCTGGCAGCGGATTTCCCTCTACTATCTACCAGAAATGCCATCAACTCTTCAGCTTTTCCAGTACGGAATTTTACTACCCAATTATTAGAAATTACCTTAAATTCACCAAAACAACATATCTGCAATTTATCAGAAAAAATATTGATATTTTTTTCTTCTATAATTCTATCAAGTGTCTCTTTTAATCGAACTTTATCTAAAGGCTTCATAAGATAGTCCAAGGCATTCAACCGAAATGCCTCAACTGCATATTCATTATATGCAGTTACAAAAACTACTGCAATCTTTGATTGATATTGAAGCATATGATTAGACAGTTCAATTCCATCCATTTCAGGCATCTCAATGTCCAGAAAAACAACATCTATCGGCATACTTTTTATATAGTCTAATGCTTCAAGTGAGTCAGTGAATTTTCCCATAATGTCAACTACACCGCTCTCCAAAAGCAATCTTTCTATTTTATCTGCTGATGGCTGCTCATCATCAACTATTATTGCCCGTATCATTATTTTCCCCCCTAAATGGAATTTTAAATGTCACTTCCGTTCCTTTTCCTATATCACTCTTTAAATTTAGTCCATTTCCATAAAGTTTTTTTAGTCTTGTGTTAATATTCCTGAGTCCTACTCCTCTAGCTCCGTCATCAATGAGCAATTTATCTAATTTATCTGAAGATATCCCAGAACCATTATCTTTGACACTTACTTCTATACCATCTGAAATATTTTGAATAGAAATCATTACAGTACCCTTACCTCCCTTTTTCCTAAGACCATGCCGAATGGCATTTTCGACTAGAGGTTGTATTGACAATGGAGGAATATATGCTTGTATGTTACTGCTTATTTCGAATTCAACATTCAGATTACTTCCAAATCGTGCTTTTTCAATGGCCACATAAGAGTCAATTAAACTTATTTCCCTATCAATTGGAATAAACATATTCAGGTTATTAAAGTCAAAGCTTTGTCTTAAATAATTTGCTAATTCATTTATTAACTGTCCACAACGTTCAGGATTTGTATCACAAAATGAAGAAATAGTATTAAGTGTATTATATAAGAAATGAGGCTTTATTTGCGCCTGAAAAAAAGCTGCTTCTGCCGCCATTGCTTTATCTACTGATAATTTCAAATTTATTAATGTCTTAACTCTTACAAACAACTCTTCAGCTTCAAAAGGCTTTGAAATATAATCATTTGCCCCCTCTTTAAAACCCATAACGATATCTTTTGTTGTTATCTTCGCAGTTAACATGAGTACAGGTAAATCATATAGAGACTTATTTTCCCTAATTTTTCTACAAACGTCATATCCTGACATCTCAGGCATCATTACATCTAAAATCACTAAGGATATATCATTACGTTTACTGATTACTTCAAGAGCTGAAGCACCACTGCTTACAGCAGTTATTGAATACCCTTCGGTTTTGAGTATAGACATCGCAGACTGCAAATTTACTATTTCATCATCTACGACTAGTATATGAACCCCTTTCCCGGTAGTTCTTAAAGACATTTCTTGTTCTTCCATAGCTGCACCTATCTCAAATATAGGTGAATTAATAATATTTTCTTCACTCTCTTTTTCAACTACAGGCAAAGTAAAATAGAATTTTGACCCTTTACCTACCATTGATTCTACCCAAACTCTTCCCATGTGTAATTTAATCAAATGTTTTGTAATAGATAATCCCAGACCTGTACCGCCATGTTTTCGGGTAAGGGAGGTATCCACCTGCTCAAAAAATTTGAAAACATCGTCAATCTTTTCTTCCGGTATTCCTTCACCCGTATCCTCAACACAAATTTCCATCATTTTCCCAGATATACGTGCAGATACTTTAACATATCCACAAGTTGTAAATTTCACTGCATTGCCAATGAGATTATACATTATCTGCGCAAAACGATTTTCATCTGCCATAACCGGTGGTAATCCCACCGGAATATGATTTAAAATTTCTACTTCCGGAGAACTATTCGTTTGTCTTAATACTGTTAACGTAGTTTGTACTATGCTGTTTATCCTTACAGGCTTTAAATTTAGCTTTATATCTCCATGTTTGAGCTTGGAGTAATCTAAAATATCATTAACCAGATTGGCAAGCCTCCTGCTGCTGCTTGCAATAACAGATAAACTTTGACTTTGCCCTTTATTTATTTCGCCATCGCTTCCACGAAGTAAAGCCTCAGTTATTCCCAATATGCCATTTAGTGGTGTTCGAAGTTCATGGGATGTATTTGCAAGGAACTCGTCCTTGAGCTTGTCCAACTTAAGTAATCTGTCTGATAAATCTTTTACATTCCTAAAGGCTTGTGAAAACCTTCTGGCAAGTATAATAGATTGAAGAAACAAAAATACAAAAAACGCAAAGGGCGTCAGCTCACCTATACTAACCGGAATTACATTATTGTGATACATTATGTCATGAAC
>CAYYEC010000002.1:13310-24504 GCA_964470745.1 uncultured Eubacteriales bacterium
TATCAATACTATAGACGAATTTTGTCTTTTTTTAAGAAAAGCAATTCCTACGCATATTAAAACATAGAGAATTATTATAAGTACTACTAACTGTATATTAAATGCAAATCTTGTATATAAACTTATGGGCAAAAACATTGTGAGCAAGGACATTACAATGGTGCATATAAATATTGGCCTTACTACTTTTTTTAACACCTCTTTTGGAAATAGTTCAGCCATAAATAGTGCAAGGGATGTTGCAGCCCAATATAAAGTGAGATAGTTAATAAAAACAATTGCTTTGAAATCTATAAAAGGAAAAATTTTATAAATAGCATAATCTCCATGTAAAATAGTTCTTCCAATCGCCACAAGACATAGAAATACAAAGTATAGGCTGCTTTTATCTTCACGTCTTAAAAGAAAGATACTTAAGTAATATAGTGCCATAACAAAAAAGCTACCAAAAAAAAATAAATCAGTATATATAACACTCCTATTAATATCTTGAATTTCTTCCGACGTCCCCATTTCCATCGAGTACCACATGCCTCCGCGGGCATATACAAAATTAGATATTTGTACAATTATATTAAAGTCCGATGTACCGGGTGATATATAAACTATCTTTGGCTTATTCTCAGGCTTAAAATATTTCTTTTCTGCAGCTACAGTTCCATTGGATGCAATAAGTCTATCATTTAAAAACAGGCGATAAGCAGTAGACATGGTAGGTACCCGGATAGCTAACAGCCTATCCGAATTAGCATTAACTACCTTAATCCTATAAGTGGCATAGCCAAATGCAGGAAGGTTACTTCCATTAACTACGTATTTATTCCATACTGAAGGAACATTGACTTTTAAAGCCTCTACATCGTTACTCTTTAGATCACTGAAGGTCAAAAGCCTGTTCCAGTAAAAGTCCCATTCTCCACTCAGATTTATTGCACCATCTTTTTCTAAATCCCATTCAGATAAATCCAGAGTTCCATTATGGACTGAGGGTTTTTGATGTTCTGTTTCTGCATTAGCCATGATTGTTCCTGCTAGGTATATTACAATAATTATTGTAATATCAAAAGCTAATACTATTTTTCTAAAATTTTTGATAATTCCCATAAATAAAATTGACCTCTGTTTTTTCCATCAAATTCTTCATGCTCCTATAGCTACTTGCAGCTATATACTACTTATAATTTAATAAGTTCTTCATAAAAAACTATTTTCCTTTTTTTAATCTTTAAATATTATGCCAAATAAATCTTTTACCTTTTCCAGATTATAATCCGCATGAATATCCTCTGTGTTTTCTGCGCCCCAGAGGGCTAGAGCAAAATCGACACCTGCATTCTTTGCACACATATAATCATAATGTGTATCACCTATATAAAGAACTTTTTTATTTTCACATTTAGCAAGTTCCAACAGTTTTAGTACTGGTTCAGGATTAGGCTTGTGCTTTTCTGTATCATTAGAACAAACAACATAATCAAAATGCTTTATTAGCTTTTGTAAACATTTATCCTGTAAAACTTCATCTTTATCTCTGGATGTAACAATACCTGTGATAATTTTCTCTTCCCTTAAGATTTCCAATATTTCTATAATACCCTCAAAAGGCTGTACTTGTGAAAAAGCTTCCATCAAATACCTATGATATTTCTTATGAGCTTCACTTACATTTTTAAAACCAAGTCTGGCAAGCGCTTCCTCAGTTGGCACTCCATATGCAACTCTCAATTCTTCATCAGTAAAATATCTATTAAACTCTTCAAAAATTACTCTCTGATAGGATGTAAAAACTGCATGCCTTGTATCAATCATTGTCCCGTCCACATCAAAAATTATACAATCGTAATTTGGTTTCATATACAAATCCCCCTTTTGACTAAGTTCTTGCTTTCACATAGCTTATCTGTCCATCATCTGTTCTTCCAGTTGGTTCCCATCCATTGTGTTTATAAAATCCATGTGCTTTTATTTCAGGATTTTCACCAGTTGACAGCCAAATTTCATCTGCTCCTTGTTGAAATAACCATTCCTCCGCTCTTCTCAGTAAATTTTTCCCAATACCCCTGTTTTTATATTGAGGTAAAACAAAAAGAGCAAATATTGTTTTGCCTTTTTTATCTGCCATTGAAAATCCTACAGATGTACCATTAATTTCAGCAATCCATGCAGCATTTTCCTCTTTTATCATATTCTTTACTGATTCATGTGTAATTCCAATTGCACTCAACTGTTCAATTGACATAAAGTTTTCTTTCACACTGGTGCGAATTTCAAAAATTGTATCAACATCTTTTTCTGTTGCAATTCTGTATATTATCATTTTTCTCTTCCTTTACTATATACAACGCAATAAATCCTCTACATTATTTTTGAAAATATTGCGTTGTATTACCTTTAAAACTCGGAACGCAAATAACCCTAATGTAATTTACTTATTGCGTTCCATATAGTAGTTATCTATCCCCAAGTTCATTATTATATACTTTTTAGCTCTTATATGTCCAGTTAATCGCTCAAAAGCTTCAATTCGTAATTTGTAAATAATGGTGTTATAGCTTCATATTTTAAGGACCATGATGGAAAACATTTTTCCAAGAAGCATCATGAATTTGATGAAGGCCTAATAAAATTTCTTAAGATTTTTATAATGAATTGGGACAAAGTTCCACAAATTCATATATTCATCACAGCAGACTCAAAAAAACAGCCCTGAATCTTACAATTCAAGGCTGATCATCAACGAATGCTTAAAGCGGCTCAATATTATACGACTTAATCTATGCTAAGTGAAAAATTTTACAACCAATAAATTTAAAAGAAATCCGGTTCAAATGCATTTTTTATAGAAAATCAAATTTTTTCATTTATCTTTGATAATTCATTTTCCACATCTTCATAAGAAACTGCCCCATAACTAAAGTAAACCATTGAACGTATGGCAAAATCATACATCAACTTATCTATATTCAATCCGTTATTTGTCTTACTCTCAATTTCCTCTTCAGACTGTTTGAATATGCTCATAAGTTTTTCAGCAAGCTCCGTACCTGCTGGATGAGCAATAAGGTCTCCCAAGGTAGAGTCAAAAGTAAGCTTACTTTTTATCTGAACGGTACTATTTACTTTTATGGTTTGTGAAAGAGCAATATCTCTGGAAGAGCTGCCAGTCAGCAGCTGATATTCTCCTCCCTCCACGTGCCAATCCTTCATTTCTGAATTGTAATACGCAAACGCCCGTTTATCCAGTATAATTTCTACTATCTTCTCTTCACCCGGAGACAGTTCTACCTTAGCAAATCCTTTAAGCTCTTTTTCTGGCATAATTTCAGAAACCCCAGGAGCTTTTACGTAGAGCTGGATGATTTCCTTCCCTTTTACTGTTCCGGTATTTTTTACTTTTATACTTACTTTTACTGTTTCTGTATCATTTATTTCCTGTTTGTCTACTTTTATATCCATATATTCAAATGTCGTATAGGAAAGTCCATAGCCAAAGGGAAAAAGCACTTCACGCTCAACCTTTTCATAATACCTATAACCTACAAATATGCCTTCTGCATAGTTTATCCTGTCGTTTACCCCCGGGAAGTTTATATAGGAAGAATTGTCTGAAAGGTTGAGCGGGAAGGTTTCCGCCAGCTTGCCACATGGGTTTGCATCTCCGAAGAGTATATCCGCTATGGCTCCTCCGCTTGCCTGTCCTCCCAGGTATCCCTCTATAAGTCCCTTTACAGTACCAAGCCAGGGCATAACTACCGGTGAACCGTTTGAAAGGACAACTACTATATTTTTCTGTACCTCAGCGATTGCCTTAATGATTGCATTCTGGTTGGGCGGCAACTCAAGATGGCTACGATCATACCCCTCCGATTCATAACTGTCCGGCAGCCCTGCAAAGATTACCGCGATATCTGCAGCTGAAGCCATGTTTACAGCTTCATTTAGCATTTCTTCCGAAATTGTATCATTATCAATGTCAAAACCAGGTATGTAAGATATATCCGCATTATCTGCCAATTTCATTATCTCATCTATGGGCTTGTCGACCTTGGTAGGATTTATATGAGAGCTGCCTCCACCCTGATATCTAGGAATTTCTGCAAATTTACCTATAACTGCTATTTTGCCGGCCTTTTTTAGTGGAAGAATGTTATCTTCATTTTTTAGAAGTACTGCACACTCACTTGCAACTTTCCTTGCCAGAGCATGATGTGCAGTTTTGTCAAAGGTTGTGCCCGGTCTTGCGTTGTCAACGGCCTTAAACACGATTTTCAAAATCCGTTCAACACATCCATCCAACAGCTTTTCGTCCAAAATCCCGTTTTTGACAGCAGCTACAATCTTTTTGTCATTAACATCTGCACTTCCGGGCATTTCCAATTCCATACCTGCTGCAATACCTGCAACTCTATCACTTACAGCACCCCAGTCCGACATAACAAAACCTTCATGACCCCATTCTTCTTTCAAAATGTCTGTCAGAAGATATTTGTGCTGTGAAGCATATTCTCCATTGACTTTATTATATGAACACATTATGGTCCAGGGCTGGGTTTTCTTTACAGCTGTTTCAAAGCCTGAAAGATATATTTCACGGAGTGTTCTTTCATCCACTTCTGCGCTTACGGACAGGCGTCTGTGCTCCTGGTTGTTCACAGCATAATGCTTCATTGAGGTGCCTACACCCTGGCTCTGTACTCCGACTATATATGCTGAAGCAATTTCACCTGTCAGTAAAGGATCCTCTGAAAGATATTCAAAATTTCTTCCACATAGCGGTGAACGTTTTATATTAGCAGCGGGTCCCAATAATATTGAAACCTTCTCTGCCTGACATTCTGTTCCTAATGCCTTCCCAACTTCAGCCATTAGGTCACGATCCCATGAGGAGGCAAGAGTTGCTCCTGACGGAAAGCATGTTGCCGGCACACTTGCAGCTAAGCCCAAATGATCTGCATCTTCAGGCTGTTTCCTGAGTCCGTGTGGTCCATCTGCCACCATAATGGAAGGAATACCAAGCCTTTTCACTTCCTTCAAATTCCAGAAATCCTCTCCTGAGCAAAGTCCCGCTTTTTCTTCAAGTGTCATTTTTGAAATAAGTTCCTTAATATCTCTAGTCATATTATCCTCCAAATATATAAGTATAGTAAAATCAAAGCCTGCATTGCCTTAATTCTGATGCCAAATCCTTAATCTGTTCTTTTTTAAGATTTGACAGCACTCCAAATATAGGGTCTGCTGTAAGGGGTTTATCCAATAGACCGTCTACCAGCCCAGGTAACATAGTATTAATTTTCTCCAGATGATCACCAATATATCTACGAAGAATAGCAGCTCCGGTTTCGCTTGCCAGCACATCCTTTAATGGGCTGCTCAAGCTTAAGTATGGGAAATAGCGGCAGGTTGGCATATATGCTACCTCCAGTTTGCCTGCTTCCACCTTCAGGATTACCTTGCCATCCTTTTCCTCTGCTGCAGCAGGTTTTTCACCTGTAATAATTATATCGGCAAGTTTCGCATCCGGAAGTATAATTTCTGCCTCACAGTTAAATGGTACTTCAAAGCAATACTTAAGGCTTTCATCCTCCAAAAACTCCCATCCGCTTACATACCTTCCGGATACAGACTGATAACTGATGGAAGCACTTCGCAGATAGCCAAAGGGCTGTGGCTTGATAACCGCCTTCTTAAACCCCGGTGCATCAAAAACCGGATTTAGTCCGCAAACATCCCTTGCAATCCATTCTACCACAGAGCCATATGAATAATGGTTCATACTGTTCATTCCGGTGCTGCTGACAAATCCATCAGGATTTACTGAATTCCAGCGTTCCCAGATAGTAGTAGCACCCATATTGACTTGATAGAGCCAGCTTGGGTAATCATCATTCATCAGTAATCTATATGCATATTCATTTGCTCCTATATTGGAAAGGACACGGCATATATACGGTGTCCCAACAAAGCCCGTATCCAAGTGCATGCCTTTCTTCACCAGTTTGGACTTTAAAGTTTCCGCCACCCGGACATACTGTTCCTGTGGAACCAGATTCATAAAAAGCGCTACCACATGTGCAGTCTGGGTATCAACAGCAATTTTCCCGTTTGGTGTCATATATTCTCTATGAAATGCTTCCCGCACCTCTTCCTGCAGCTTCCGGTAATAAGCCGCTTCTTCTGTCTTTTCAAGAGCTTCAGCAGCATCTGCAACCAATCCCGCAGAATAAAAATAATATGCGGAAGCAATATAGTACTCATCTGTCCCGCCTGTAAAAATATCGCTTGGATCCGGGTTATCCAGCGCCAGCCAGTCTGCGATATGTATACCTGTCTGCCAAAGCCGTTTTCCTTTATCTGCTTCATCCTGCCGTTTGATATAGTCAATCCAGTCCTTCATTGCACAATAATGCCTTTCCAGCATGGATTTATCCCCAAAATACAGGTACACAGTCCATGGGATCACAGTTGCAGCATCACCCCACGCACAGGAACCATGTCCCTCTCCTATCTCCCTCTGATTTTTCACCCTTGGAACGACTGAAGGTACAGAACCGTCTACCAACTTCTGTTCTCCTCTGATATCCTTTAAGTATTTGTTATAAAATGCTGCTGTGTCTGTGAAGAAACATGCTGTTCCTGAAAAAACCTGAGCATCTCCGGTCCAGCCCAGACGTTCATCCCTCTGGGGGCAGTCCGTCGGTACATCCAGAAAATTTCCCTTCTGTCCCCATTTGGCATTCATAACCAGACGGTTTACTCTTTCATCCGAGGTCTTAATCACACCCAGTTCATCCATCCTGGAATGAATTACATATGCAGTAAAATCTTCCGGTTTTGCTTCCATGCCCTCTACTTTTACATAGCGGAAACCGTAAAAAGTAAAGTGAGGCCTTGCATGAGCGGGCTTTCCATTGGAAACATATTCGTATTCTGCCTTTGCACTCCTTAGATTTTCCCGGTAGAAGCATCCATCCTGTAAAATCTCCCCATATTGCAGGAATACTCTGGTGCCTTTCGGGAGATTGATATCAAACTCCACCAAGCCGGTCATAACCTGACCAAAATCCAGAACTATCTCATCTTTTTTTGTTTGGATAACTTCTACAGGTTTAAAGGATTCATTCTTTACTATAGGTGGACTCAAACGCTCTGCTATCGGTCCGATTTTCAATTCAATGGGTTTTACTGCCACCCAGCTATTGTCGTTGCAGCTTTCCTTTGACCAGTCGGATATTTCTAAATTTGCATCATAATGCTCCCCATCATAAATTCCGCTCTCTTTAACTGGTCCAGGGTAGGATTTCCAGCTCTCATCAGTGGCAATTGTAACCTGGCTGCCATCTTCCATGGTAATTACCAGTTCGCATAACAGCGCCATACGATTCCCATATGTAGCTTCAACCCCTCCAAGACCAAACCGTCCGGAAAACCAGCCTTTCCCGAGCATACCTCCAATAACGTTATGTCCTACTTTCAAATATCTTGTCACATCAAAGGTCTGGTACTGCATCCAGCAGTCATAGGCGTGATAACCTGGAAGTAGATATTCCTGCGAAACTTTTTCTCCATTTATTTCCATCTCATAAATGCCGGCAGCTGAAGCATAAACTCTTGCGGAACTTATTTTTCCATCCAGTTTGAATGCTTTTCTCATATAAGGATGGATATCCTTATCCAAATCAGGCGTAATCCAGACAGCTTTCCACGGCAGACCCATTTTTCCGGTTTCGAATGAAGCTATCTCACTCTCTGCTGTTTCTCCGTTACTGCCAACCACTTTTACCTTCCAGTAATAGCAGGTGTATGGCTCCAGTTTTATACCGGGTCTGAATGAACGGCTGTCCGCATCTTTGCATTTGCCGCTTTCATACACTATTGTATCATCAGTGAACTCAGGGTTTTTGCCGACAATAATTTCCGCACTCTCCTGTTTTTTTGCATTTGTATCTTCCACAGCCCATGACAGGCTCAAATCCTTCAAATCAAAGCCAAGGGGATTTTCAAAATGGTTGGCTCTTAATCTTACTATCTTCATATTCAAAGCTTCCTCTCTACCTTAAATAATTATCATTAAAGTACTTTATGTCAAAAAGACCCCTTTCGGAGTCTCTTTTGGCAGAAAATACAGTATCAACCTTTTACACTGCCTAATACCAAGCCTTTGGTAAAATACCTTTGCAGGAATGGATATACCATCAATATTGGAATCGCACCAATAAACACCTGAGCAGCTTTTGATGTACGATCGGATATTAGTGCCAAATCACTTAAAGAACTTACGTTCACCGTGGCCAGATCTCTGTTTATAACAACCGTTTGAAGGTAACTCTGCAATGGATAATGTGAAGGATTATTCATGTATAGTATTCCGTCAAACCAGCTGTTCCAATGAAGCACAGCAGCAAACAGAACTAATGTTGCCAATGCCGGTTTTGATAAGGGTACATAAATTCTCCACAAAATGTGCCACTGCCCGGCACCATCTAAAAACGCAGCTTCTTCTAATTCTTTTGGAAGTTCCCGGAAAAAATTCATAAGCAGAATTACATTAAACACCGGAACAGCCCCCGGAAGCACTAATGCCCAAATGGTATCCAGTAATCCATAGCTCTTCAGCACCATGTACCCTGGAATAAGACCCCCGTTGAATAAAATGGTAATTAAGAAAAACCATGTATAAAATGATCTGGACTTAAATGCCTTGTTATCCTTAGACAAAGGATAGGCTATCAGTACCGTAAGCAGCATATTTACCAGCAAACCCAGGAATAGCCTTTCAATTGATACTATCATGGATGTTATGAATTCACTTTTGGAAAGTACATACTTGTATGACGCCAGAGTGAAATCAACCGGCCATAGCTTTATCATACCTGTAGATGCAGCAGCCTTGGAACTTAACGATACTGCCAGTACATTAACAAGAGGCAGAAGGCAAATTAGTGCTAGAAATATTAAAATAACTGAATTAAAAACAATAAATACTTTTCTGCTGAAGGTTACTTTTTTCATTTTTTTTCTCCTTCTCTATTAAAAAATTCGATAATCTCCGTATTTATATGCCAACTTATAAGATCCGGCTATAAATACGAATGATACGATTGATTTGAACAAGCCTACAGCTGTGGCTGCACCATACTGGGCATCAACTATACCGAGACGGTACACCATGGTATCAATAATATCCCCGGTTTCATATACTACAGGAGAATACAAATTGAATACCTGGTCGAAACCTGCGTTCAGTACATTTCCCAGACTCATTACTGTCATAAGAACAATAATATACATGATAGAAGGTAAAGTAACATGCCATGTTTGTTTCCATCTGCTGGCACCATCGACTGTAGCCGCTTCATACAGCGATGGATCTACTCCGGTTAACGCCGCCAAATATATTATTGTTCCATACCCGAATTCTTTCCACAGATCAGTTGAAACCAATACATACGGGAATATTTTTGCATCACCCAGGAAGAAAACCGGTTCAATGCCAAACACTCCCAGAAATGAATTGATTATTCCACTGCTTGGAGACAGAATGTCGATTAAAATACCTGAAAGAACAATCCATGATAGGAAATGCGGTAAATATATAATAGTTTGGATGCTTCTTTTAAAAGCCATTTTGCGCACTTCATTCAACATGAGAGCAATTATTACCGGCACAACAATACCTAAAACAATCTTCATAAAGGAAATAAATACTGTATTGAATAATACTTGGAAAGTATCAGGCATAGCTAAAACATACTTAAAATTGTCCAATCCGATAATCTTTGATTTTAAGAAACCTTTTGAAGGTGAAAACTTTTGAAACGCCATAATTATTCCAAACATTGGAACATAATTCATGAGAATAACTAGAATAACTCCCGGGAGAAGCATCAAGTGGTATGGCAGTTCTTTTAACCTTTTACTATTCAACATATCACTACTCCTATACTATATTGATTTTACTTTATATATTTAGTATACTTTGCCACTACAATTCTTTAAATAATAACATTTCTACTTTTATTGACTTATCTTTACTAATCTCTAAACTATTTTGTGAACCAGTTCAGCTTAAGTTGAACATAGGAAATTCAGATGAAGACCCTACCCCACAGCCATAGTATAGATTCCCTCCATGATTTACTTTACTCCAATGTATTATGATTTTAAACTTATTGACTATTACATCATATACTTATAAAATAGAATTGTTCATAATTTATCACAATCTAATTTAAATGCCATCATAGTTAATAAGGAGTGATCGTTAATGTTAAAAACTGCAATGATTTTCGGCGACAATATGATACTACAGCGTCAAAAAGACATAAATATATGGGGAACCGGCACATCCGGTAAATCAGTTACAGGCAAGCTGACAGGAAAAGAAACAGTAATTACTGAAGTAAATATAGGCATCGATGGAACTTGGATGCTCGTCTTCCCTCCACAGCAAGCAGAAAGAAGCCTGAAGCTTATAATAACCGACGGCACTGATACCTTGGTATTCAACAACATCTGTATCGGTGAAGTTTGGCTCGCAGGAGGACAATCCAATATGGAATACCCTGTTCATTATGATGCAGAAAAGGAAAATATTTTGGAAATACCTGTAAATTCGGATATCCGTTTTTTTGATTATCCTGAGGTTTCCTACGAGGGCCAGCTTAATGAGCATGACTATTCAAAAGTCGGTATTTGGAGAACATGTTCAAAAGAAGATCTGCCGTACTTTTCTGCTATAGGTTATTATTTTGCAAAGGATCTTCAGGAAAATCTCAATATTCCTGTCGGAATTATAGGGTGCAACTGGTGTGGTACTCCCGCTTGCTCATGGGTAAATCCGGACTACCTTAAAGATAATGAAGGGAAAGCCTGGCTTGAGTCATACGAAGAAGCAGTCAGGAATCTTGATGTAAAAGCCTATAAAGCAGCATTTCATGCCAACCCAGTGAATGATCGTTCAGACCCATTAAAAGCTCATGAGGGAATGTTTGGCAGGATTATGTATCCAGGTCTCACACAAGATGAACAGACGAAGTTCTTGGAGATGCCTACTGAAAATCAGTCCGCTATGGTTCCGCAAGTCGGCCCTTATTATGAAGGGCGTCCTGGCGGCTTATACAAAATGATGCTGAAAATGGTGGCACCCTGCACTATCCGCGGTGTTATCTGGTACCAAGGAGAAAATGACAGTGAG
>CAYYEC010000003.1:0-1642 GCA_964470745.1 uncultured Eubacteriales bacterium
ATGAAGGTAAGGCAGAACTTCTTATAAGCATAGCAAAAGAAAGACTTGCAGAAGCCCAGATAATGAATGAAAAAAATGAGAGTGAGCTTGTTTATAAAGTTATAAAAACATATTTAAAAACTGTTGAAAAAGCAAATGAAAAGATTAAAGAGGCAGCAGATGAGGAAAAAGATGTAGTATCAATAATTGAAGAGATAAAGGTTGTGCAGGATAATTCAGAGGATTTTATTATTAAAGTAACAGGAACAATTCCGGAAGAAGAAGCTGAAAATATAAAAAATGAAATTACAAATCAAGTTAAAAAAACGGTTGCCATTCAAAGCTTTGCAGCAGCAAAGACTAATTTTATTAAAGCAAAAAAGGAATTAAGGATTGCCAAGGAAGAATTACAAAAAGCTAAAAAGAATAATGATGAAGAGGCAATAAAAATAGCAGAAAAAAAGGTTATTTTGGCTAAAGAAAATAAAGAAAACCTTGAGAGTATAAAAGATAAAGTAGAAGAATATAAAGAAGAACATGAAGATAGTTATGAAGAAAAAAAAGATGAAGGGTATAAAGATATAAAAAAAGAAGATAAATTGAACCAAAAAATTAAGAAAATAGATGATAAGATATTAAAGCAATATGAAAAAAGAAATGAGAAAATAGAAGAAGTGAAGGAACATTCCCAAAAAGCTTCAGAAAAAATAAAAGAAAATACTGAAAAACAAATTGAAAAGAGATTAGAAAAAAAAGAAAAAGAAATTAAGAAAAGCCTAAATAAGAAAGATAAATATGAAAAGAGAGATGAAGATGACCATGAAGAAAAAGATGAGGATGAGGAGGATTAAAAAATAAATTCTAAAGATAAAAAGTAAAGAGGTTATTAGCTTGCAATAAAAAATTACATGCGGGTAAAGAGTCTTTTCTTATGAATTGAAATTTGCAAGGGGTAGATTACTACTCCTTTTTTATTTGCTTTATTTAAAAAGAAAATATATAATAAACTAAAAAGAAAGCTGGAAAAAGTGATGGATAAAAACGTTGATTTTGTTACATATAAAATGGTTGAAAGAACTATAAATAGTCTTGAAAAAAATAATATGGACGGCTATTTTGTAAAGGATGAGCAGGAAGCAATACAGAAAATAGAAAGTTTAATTTGTGAAGGCAGCACTGTTTTTGTTGGTGGATCAATGACACTGTTTGAAGCTGGAATTATAGAATTTTTGAGAAATGGTAAATACAAATTTTTAGATAGATATGAGGACGGATTAACAGGAGAACAAATTAAAGAGATATATAGAAAGAGCTTTTTTGCAGATGCTTATTTAACAAGCAGTAATGCTGTAACTGAAAATGGAGAGCTATATAATGTAGATGGTAGAGGAAACAGGGTAGCAGCAATGATTTTCGGGCCTGATAAAGTTATTGTAGTTGTAGGGATAAATAAACTAGTTAGGAACATTGATGAAGCTGTTATGAGAAATGAAAGAATTGCAGCTCCTGCAAATGCTAAGAGGCTTAATAGAGATATAAAAATGATATTGTCTGTTCCTTGTACTAATAATAGAAGGACCTGAGCTAGACTAGAGGGTGCATGGGGTGTGTAGTATAGTAATACATTGTGACCTGAAGCAACAGCAACATATCTACCATCTCG
>CAYYEC010000003.1:1652-20827 GCA_964470745.1 uncultured Eubacteriales bacterium
GCCTGTTCTGTGCATTTCTTGAATTCTTCTTGATTGCCAAAGTAAAGATAGAATATGTAATGACTTTGTTATTATCAAGAGGCAGCTTGCAAAGGGAAGAATACATGTTGTAATTGTTAATAAGGATTTGGGATATTGAGAAGGAAATAAAATGAATGTAAAGTGTGCCTTATAGAGTAGATAATGAAAAAGTCTATCCTATAGGGTATTTTTATTTATAATAATGTAACAAATAAAAAAATGTAAATATATTGGTAATGAGGTAAAATCTTCTATTCCATCGTTCCCTAACCAGATTATTTCTTAAGAGCACCTATAAAATGTCTTGTTACAGAAGAAATATATCGGGTCTTTGACCAGATTACAGCAGTACCTACCATTAATGAAGGTTCGCTTATTCCAATGTATTTTAGATTAGAATTTGGTAATAGATTCATAGAATCTTTAGGAACAATAGCTGTACCAAGCCCTGTGTTAGCCCACATAAGTATTGTTCTAACGTCATTGCTTTTGCAGAATATTCTAGGTTCAAATTCAAATTTATGACATAGATGCAGTATTGTTTTTTCATATCTGCGATGCATAATTAAAGGCTTATCAGAAAGCTCAGATAAATTTATAAACTTTTTATTTTCGTCCCAAAATACTTGACTGCTGGCAATTACGAGAGGTTCTTCTGGAAGATATATATATTCAAAATCTTCCAAATTAAAAGGAGTTCTTATAATTCCAATATCTATTATTCCATCCTTTAAAAGCTCTGTTATTTTATCACTATCTTCATCTAAAATTTCAAAACTGATACGTGGATATTGCTTATGGAAGCTGTTGATTATTTCAGGCAATAGAGCTGCACCGGCAGAGGAAACAGTACCTATAGATAAAGTACCTTCAAATCCTGCATTAATATCCTTAACTTCTTTCGTTGTCAATTCAACCAAGTCCAAAATTTGTCTTGATCTATAAAGTAATGCTTCACCTACATCTGTTAATTTAAGATTTCTAGTGTTTCTTTCCAGCAATTTAACACCTAACTCATCCTCAAGTAATTTTAATTGCTGACTAAGTGGGGGCTGAGACATATGTAATTTTTCAGCAGCTTTTGATATGCTGCCTTCTTCAGAAATAGTTAAAAAATATTTCAATTGTCTAACATCCATAATCATATCCTCCTAAGTTGATTAATATGAAATTCATATAAATAACTAATATTTTAAATATTATTAATATATATATCTATTTGATATAATATATGTAGTGGCAGAGATAGTCAATATTTAGGATGAATAAAATTGAAATAGGGGGATGGGTATGGTAGAAGTTACCAATGGAGGAGTATACTTATATAAAGACTTAAAGATATTAGCATATGAAAATGAAATTTCCTTATATGATTTGAAGTGTAAATTAGAAAATGTGGGTGAAAAATTTATAGATTTGGAAGAAATGCTGAAGAATAGAGAATTTAGAAAAAACACAATAGCTTATAATATTTTAATGAATCATAATAAATCCGAAAGTAATTCACAGTTAAGAATAAAGTTTGATGCGCTCGCATCTCATGATATTACCTATGTAGGAGTTATACAAACTGCCAGAGCAAGTGGATTAAATGAGTTTCCTGTTCCATATGTTTTAACAAATTGCCACAATAGTCTTTGTGCAGTTGGTGGAACTATAAATGAAGATGACCATGCTTTTGGTTTATCAGCAGCAAAAAAATATGGTGGAATATATGTACCGACCCATCAAGCAGTAATACATCAATACATGAGAGAAATGATGAGTGTTTGTGGAAATATGATTTTAGGGTCTGATAGTCATACCCGTTATGGAGCTCTTGGATGTATGGGTATTGGAGAGGGGGGACCTGAACTTGTAAAACAACTTCTTGGAAGAACTTATGATATTGACTACCCGGAAGTCATCGCAGTCTATTTGGAAGGAAAACCAGGAAATGGAGTTGGGCCGCAAGACGTAGCTCTTTCCATAATAAAATCGGTATTTAAGCGCGGATTTGTAAAAAATAAGGTACTTGAATTTGTAGGACCGGGTATAGAAAATCTATCAGTTGATTTCAGAAATGGTATAGATGTAATGACTACTGAAACAACTTGCTTAAGCTCAATATGGTGTACAGATGATAAAATCAAAGATTATTATGCCAACCATGATAGAATAAATGATTATAAAAGGCTAGAGCCGCAAAAAATTGCATATTACGATGGAATTATTAAAGTAGATTTGAGCAAGGTAGAATCAATGATTGCACTTCCATTTCATCCTAGTAATGTTTTTAGCATTACTGAATTAAATAAGAATACTGAAGAGATATTAAAATATATTGAAGAAGAAGGAAGAAAGCATATTGATAATCCAGAAATAGAATTTAATCTTACAGATAAGCTTGTTAATGGAAGATTAAAAGTTGACCAGGGAATTGTAGCAGGATGTGCCGGTGGAAGCTATGAAAATATAGCAAAAGCAGCAGATATTTTAAATAATAATTCTATAGGTAGGGATTATTTCAACTTGAGTGTATATCCGGCGAGTCAGCCTATCTATTTAGAACTAATAAATAATGGCTTTATTAGCAAGCTATTGGAGGCTGGGGTTATAGTGAAAACAGCCTTTTGTGGACCATGTTTTGGTGCTGGAGATGTTCCGGTTAACAATGGATTCAGTATAAGGCATACCACAAGAAACTTTCCGAATAGAGAAGGCTCAAAACCAGGAATGGGGCAAATTTCCTCTGTTGCATTAATGGATTCACTATCCATTGCTGCTACAGCCGTAAACGGAGGATTTTTAACATCAGCCAGTGATGCCATGAACAATACACATTACAGACCACTAGATTATAGATTTAGTGATAAAGTATATAAAAATAGAGTATATTATGGCTTTAATAAAGCTTGTAATGAGCATAATTTAAAGTATGGTCCAAATATTGCTGAATGGCCAAAAATGCAAGCACTTACAAACAATATGCTATTAAAGATAGCATCTGTTATAAAAGATCCTGTTACTACAACAGATGAGTTAATTCCGTCAGGCGAAGCTTCTTCTTACCGCTCTAATCCTCTTAAACTTGCGGAGTTTACTTTATCAAGAAAAGATCCCATGTATGTCGAGAGAGCTAAGAATGTGCAGCAACTAGAGGGTAAAAGGTTAGCTTTTATTGAAAAGAAAAATGATGTTAATATTCAAGAATTAAGAGAATTATTTACAAAAGTCATTGGTAAAAAAGAAATAAGCGATAACGTATTAGATAATTTAATTAATGATACATCTATTGGGAGTGTGATTTATGCAATAAAGCCAGGAGATGGCTCAGCGAGAGAACAAGCAGCTTCCTGCCAAAAGGTACTGGGTGGCCTTGCTAATATTGCTGAAGAATATGCAACTAAAAGATATAGGAGTAATTTGATAAATTGGGGCATGATTCCATTTACCGTGCCATTGTCTAAAGATGTTGACCTTGAAGTAGATCAATATATTTTTATTGGGGGAATAAAAAATGCGATTGAGCAAAACAAAGATGTAATCAAGGCGAAGCTTATAACTAACAACGAAAAAAGAGAAATTACTTTATATCTCAGAGATCTTTCCATAGACGAAAGAAATATTATTTTAGAAGGTAGCTTGATAAATTATTATGCTATGTTGTCAAAAGAGTAGAAAACGCCTACTTTTTTGGTAATCATAATCTTGCTTCTTTCCTTCGTCCAAGAAGCCTAATAAAAAAGGAGAGCATTTGCTCTCCTTTAATTTTACCATCTGTTTCCGCCGCCAAAGCTGCTTCCGCCGCCAAAGCTTCTGTTTCTATTTCCACCATTATTTCTCTGTTGTTTTCTAGCTCTTCTGCAATCAGGACATCTTTGTGGTTCATTTTCAAAACCTTTTTCCTGGTAGAAAGCTTGTTCACCTTCAGTGAAAACAAATTCGTTGTTGCAATCTTTGCAACTTAAAGTTTTATCTGCCATGTATATCTACCTCCTTAATTTATTTGGATTGAACAAATTCTTGACTTTTCACTACAAAAAAACTAAGGAGTGTCTCGAACAAAAATATATTAACCCATAGAGCTATAAATAGCCTTACACAATGACTATATCATGAACTTTTAACTAATGCAAGGGCATTTTTAAAAAAAATCAATTTGCAATTTAAATATAGTGCGAAGCAATGCTTCGCAAAGGTTAAGGCTGAGGTTAAGGTTAAGAAATATATAAGAAGGGCTTCGTAGGCTTTTGTTATCTTTTACTCAACCTTAACCTTAACTTTAACCTCGACCTTGCGTACGTTAGTGTGCAACTTTTACAAATTGCAAATTGAATCACGTAAATTTAACCATTTTTTACAACCTTTGCCCATGTATCTTTTAATGATACTGTTCTATTAAATACCAGACTTTCAGGGGTAGAATCCTTACTGTCTACACAAAAGTAGCCCATTCTTAAAAATTGAAATTTATCTCCAAAAACTGCGTTCCTAAGACTTGGCTCAACCTTGGCAGTCTTTAAAACTTCCAGAGAGTTTGGATTCAGATTGTCTTTGTAATCTCCACCTTCGGGAGGATTGTCGGGATTTTCCACATTGAATAAATGATCATATAAACGAATTTCGGCATCTAAAGCATGCTCCGCACAAACCCATTGTATGGTTCCTCTTACTTTTCTACCGTCAGGTGAATTGCCTCCTTTTGACTCAGGATCATAAGTACAATGAAGCTCAATGATTTCACCTGTTTTTTCATCTTTAATTATATCTGTACATTTTATAAAATAAGCATTTTTAAGGCGTACTTCACTATCTGGCTTTAGACGAAAATATTTTTTTGGGGCATCTTCCATGAAGTCATCTTGTTCAATATAAATTATTTTTGAAAAAGGAACTTTCCTTGTCCCTGCATTTTCATCTTCAGGGTTATTTTCTACATCAAGTTCTTCAACCTGGTTGTCAGGATAATTATCAATAATAACTTTTAGAGGACGTAATACGGCCATAACTCTTTTGACAGATGAATTTAAATTTTCTCTTATACAGTGTTCAAGCAGTCCGATATCAACAGTACTGTCAGTTTTTGCAACTCCAATTCTATTTATAAAATCACGGATTGATTCAGGAGTATAGCCTCTTCTTCTTAATCCGGATAAAGTAGGCATTCTAGGGTCATCCCAGCCATTAACATAATTGTTTTTCACCAGTTCATTTAATTTCCTCTTACTCATAACAGTATAATTTATATTTAATCTTGCAAACTCTATCTGTCTGGGACTTCCGGGAACGCTTACGTTATTTACAAACCAGTCATAAAGAGGTCTATGATCTTCATACTCGAGAGAACATAGAGAATGAGTAATACCCTCTATTGCATCAGATAGGGGATGTTGAAAATCATACATAGGATAAATACACCAATTGTCTCCGGTTCTGTGATGGTGTGCTCTTCTAATTCTATAAATAACAGGGTCACGCATATTTAGATTTGGAGAAGACATATCAATTTTTGCTCTTAATACTTTAGAACCATCCTCGAAAGCACCTTCTTTCATTTGCCTAAACAGTTCCAAATTTTCACTAATGCTTCTATTTCTGTAAGGACTTTTTTTTCCGGGTTCTTTAAGTGTTCCTCTATATTCTCTTATTTCATCCATGCTTAAATCACAAACATATGCTTTGCCATTATTTATGAGTTCTTCCGCGTAACCATAAAGAGTTTTAAAGTAATCGGAAGCATAAAAAAGCCTATCCTCCCAATTAAAACCAAGCCATTTAATATCTTCTTGAATAGAATCAACATATTCCACATCTTCTTTTACCGGGTTGGTATCGTCAAATCTTAGGTTACATAGTCCTCCATTTTGTTTTGCCATTCCAAAATCAATACAAATAGCTTTAGCGTGTCCAATATGTAGATAGCCATTTGGTTCCGGTGGAAATCTGGTTAGAATTTTTTTCACTTTACCGGTTTCTAATTCTTCAGTTATTATATCCTGGATGAAATTTGATAATTTCATTGAATTATCATTTTCGTTATTAGGTATACTCATAATTTATACTCCTCCTTTATTGATTATCAGTACATTATAAAATATTTTTTACATAAAGTCTACAATCATAAAAAAATCAGGGTGGAATCAAACCTTCCCCTCGCTTCTACCCTGATTTTTGCAAGAGATATTGTAATAAACAAGATGTTTGTATATAATTATAGGCAAACAAGTTTCAACATATAGTTTTTGAAATTGGAGAATATAAATAATAATATTTTAATAAAGGAGTAACAATTATTATGAAAGAAGTTAGAACTAGATTTGCACCAAGCCCGACAGGGTACATGCATATTGGGAATTTAAGAACTGCATTATATACATATTTAATTGCTAAAAAGAATAATGGAGATTTCATACTGAGAATAGAAGATACAGATCAAGAGAGATATATTGAAGGTGCAGTTGATATTATTTATGATACTCTTAAAACTGTTGGCATTAATTGGGATGAAGGTCCGGATATAGGTGGTGACTTTGGGCCTTATATACAAAGTGAAAGAAGAGACTTATATAAAGAATATGCAGAGAAGATTGTAGAAAATGATCATGCATATTATTGCTTTTGTTCAAAGGATAGATTAGATGAATTAAGGCATAAAGCTGAAGAGGATAAGATACCATTTAAATATGATGGATATTGCAGCAAGTTATCTAAAGAAGAAGTTCAGAAAAAACTTGATGCTGGAGAAAAATATGTAATTAGACAAAAGGTTCCTACAACAGGGAAGACTATTTTTGATGATAAAGTATTTGGAACTATTACAGTTGAAAACACAACATTAGATGATCAGATTTTAATAAAATCTGATGGTCTGCCAACATATAATTTTGCAAATGTAATCGATGATCATTTAATGGGGATTACTCATATTGTAAGGGGAAGTGAATATTTATCCTCTACACCAAAATATAATTTATTATATGAAGCATTTGGGTGGGATAAACCAACATATATACATGTATCACCAATTATGAAGTCAAGTAGTAAGAAATTAAGCAAAAGAGAAGGCGACGTATCATTTGCTGACTTCATAAATAAAGGATATTTGAAAGAGGCAGTTATAAATTATATTGCTCTATTAGGTTGGAGTCCTGCCGGTGAAGAAGAAATTTTTACTATGGATGAGCTGATAGAAAAATTCAGTATTGGCGGCATAAGCAAATCACCGGCTATATTTGATATAAATAAGCTTAATTGGGTTAATTCTCAATATATTAAAAAAGCATCGATTGAGAGATTAACAGATATTGCTATGCCTCATTTAAGGTCAGCAGGATTAGTTGGTGAGGAAATTTCTGAGTCTGAATTTGAATGGATAAAAAGAATAGTCTCAATAACCAGAGAACGTTTATCCTTTGTAGGAGAGATCGCAGAACATGTAAAGATATTTTTTGATGATGATATAGTTCCGGAGAATGATGAAGCTGCTGAAGTATTAAAAGGAGAACAAGTACCTCAATTAATGTCTGTGCTTATTCAAAAAATTGAAGAAGCTGAAACTATTGATATTGAATTCGGAAAAGGCATTTTCAAAATAATACAAAAAGAGACCGGAATAAAAGGTAAAAATCTGTTTATGCCCATAAGAGTAGCTCTTACAGGTCAGGTACATGGACCGGAGATGTATGATATTATAGATATATTGGGTAAAGAAAAAATGATTTTTAGATTAAAGAAGATAATTGGAAAATAAAAGTTTAATAAATAAATCAGTGGGGCAGATTTGAAAGTTTGCCCTGGTTTTCTTTTGTGTTTTAAATAATCTTTTGAGGGAATATGTAATAAATATAGAAGTATTATAACTGGGGTGTTGCTTATGTTTAAACAATTTTTAGAGGATGCCAGGCTGATAGCGGAAAGGGACCCGGCAGCAAAAGGAAGCTTTGAGGTAATGATGTTATATTCGGGATTTCATGCTGTAGCGTTACATAGAATTGCTCACTGGTTTTATAAAAAAGAAATTTTCTTTATTGCCAGGCTTATTTCTCAAATATCCAGATTTTTTACAGGAATTGAAATTCATCCGGGGGCCAAAATAGGGAAAGGACTCTTTATAGACCACGGGATGGGAGTAGTAATTGGTGAAACAGCGGAAGTTGGTGATAATTGTACAATATATCATAATGTTACTCTTGGTGGTACAGGTAAAGATACAGGAAAACGCCATCCTACTATAGGCAATAATGTTTTAATAAGCACAGGTGCAAAGGTGCTTGGTCCATTTAAAGTAGGGGATAATTCTAAAATAGGAGCTAATTCAGTTGTTCTATCTGAAGTGGAGTCAAATACAACTGTTGTAGGAGTTCCGGGAAGAGCAGTAAAAAGAGGAGAAAACAGAATCGCTCCATCTATTGAATTGGATCAGATACATAATCCTGACCCGATTTCCCAGGAATTATGCAGACTGCTTGTTAGAATAGAGCACATGGAGAAGTCATTTAAAGAGAACAATTTAAAAATTATTGAGCATGATAAAGCTAACGATAGATGCAGCCTATTATAGATGTCGAACTTTAGAATTAAATTTTAAAATGTAGTTCGACATCTATATTATCTAACGTCTAACTGATATATAAATTTAGTTTTATAGTTCGTTATCTATATGATATAATATTGATGGTTGAAATAGAGTTGGAGGAGAAGTAAATGAAGTTATTTAATACATTGACAAGACAAAAAGAAGAATTTGCACCAATAGATGAGAAAGAAGTAGGATTATATACTTGTGGGCCAACAGTTTACAATTATGCACATATTGGCAATTTGAGAACGTATATTTTTGAAGATGTTCTTAAAAAGTCCTTAATATACAATGGCTTTAAAGTTAAGCACGTTATGAATGTTACTGACGTTGGTCATTTGGTATCTGACGAAGATACCGGTGAAGATAAAATGGAACTAGGTGCAAAAAGAGAGAATAAGACTGCATTTGAAATTGCAGATTTTTATTGGCAGGAATTTAAGAAAGATTTGGCTAGATTAGAAATAATGGAACCGGATATTTGGTGTAAAGCAACAGAGCATATTAAGGAACAAATTGAGTTGGTTCAGAAACTTGAAGACAAAGGCTACACTTATATAATTGAAGATGGAGTCTATTTTGATACGTCAAAAGTAAAAGATTATGGAAAACTGGCAAAGTTAGATATTGAAGGATTAAAAGCAGGTGCAAGAATTGATATGATTGAGGGTAAAAGAAACATAACGGATTTTGCGTTGTGGAAATTTTCTCCGAAAGATCAGAAAAGGCAAATGGAATGGAATAGTCCATGGGGAATGGGGTTTCCAGGATGGCATATTGAATGCTCTGCAATGTCAATGAAATATTTAGGAGAGCAATTTGATATTCATTGTGGGGGAATAGATCACGTTCCTATTCATCATACTAATGAAATTGCTCAAACAGAAGCAGTAACAAACAAAAAATGGGTTAACTATTGGATTCATGGTGAATTTTTAGTTATGTCAAAGAATAAAAAAATGTCAAAGTCAGGTGATGGCTTTATCACATTACAAACTCTAATTGATAAAGGATATGACCCACTAGCTTATAGATACTTTTGCTTTAATGCGCATTATAAAAAACAACTGGTTTTTTCATGGGAGGGAATTGAAGGCGCAAACAATGCACTAAAAAAACTCAAAAATAAAGTATTAGAATTTAAAGAGTATGCAATTCATAATGGTAAGGGTAGTGAGTCGACTGAGTATTTGGAAAAATTCAATCAGACTATTTTAGATGATATTAATGTTCCAAATGCAATCGCAGTTATGTGGGATTTAATTAATGATTCTAAGGTTTTTGCAAATGACAAATATTTGACGCTATTAAAAATGGATGAAATTTTATCATTTGGATTTTCAACTTTGGAAGAAGAAACTGAAGAATTAGATTCTAAAATAATAGATTTAATTGAACAGCGACAAAAAGCACGTTCTGATAAGAATTGGGCATTGGCTGATGAAATAAGAGATGAATTAAAAGTAATAGGGATAATACTGGAAGATACTCCACAAGGAGTAAAATGGTCAAGAAAGAATTGATGTTTAAAATAATAAGATAAAGAGCTTAGTTTAATAAGATAAATTAAACTAAGTTCTTTTATAGTTAAATTGAAAATATTTGTTACACATACAGATAATTACCAGTGGTCTGTAACGTATATTGTTCATGGTGTGCAGACCACAAACAGAGGAGTGGATTTGTAACACTTAAAATAGGATTATAAAAATGAAGTGTTACAAACCACCAGTGTTTTGAATTGTTGACTTAAAGTTGAGGATAGTAGTATTATGTAATTATGCTGTTTAAATATATATATTTTATAAAGGGGTTGATGGATGTGAATGACCGCTTTTTAAGAGACTTAATCCTGCAGCTGAATTGTATATCAAGATTTGCGGCTATGGAGAATGCTCCCAATACGCAGAAAATGATAAATCAAGTTATTAACTTTATTCGGTATAAAAATGGAAGAGAAGGACAAGTTGTTAGTATAAAGGAAGAAATTAATGCAGTAAATAATTTTTTTGAAATATATAAAATTAGATTTAGCGATATATTTGAATATCAAATCCATATTGAAAGTCAATCTTGCCTTGAAGCTTATGTTCCTCATTATACAATTATGGCCTTTGCTGAAAACATAATGTATTATGCATTTGAAAATAAAGAAGATTTCTGGAAGGTTAAAATATTTTTAAAAAAGATGGAAGATTTTTTAGAGATATCAATATATAACAACAGCGTGGGATATGAAATAAAGAGTTCGTCTAAATCCACAGAATATGACGGTATTTTTTCAACTATACAAAGAGTTCATGATTATTTCGAGGAAAAAGAGGCTGTTGATATTAAGAACTTTTTAGATACTGGTTCAATTGTAACTATTAAAATACCCATTCATTAAATGAAGGAGCCTTCAACATGTTTTTTGATTTTATTAAAAGTAGATGGTATAAAATATCAATAAAGAATAAGCAGCTAACTTTTTTTATAATTATTATATTTTTTGTAAGTTTAATAAGTTTGTATAGTCAATATAATACCTATAACTTTATGAATGTTTATAGTGACAATCTTAATAATTATTATAAAATAAATAAATTACTGATTGAAATACAGAAAAATAATAAATACATTGAGGACTATTTGAGAAATGGTGATAAAAAAGACTATTCCAATTATATTGAAAATACAAGAGAATTTGAAGATTTAATGGAAAATGTTGAAAAAGATGTTAAGACAATGGATGCATATTTTCAAATAAGAGCAATCAATAATTCCTTTACTGCATATAAGGAAAAATGTGAAAATGCAATTAGTATGAAAAGTGATGAAAATGAAAATTATTTTATTCCTTTATATGAAGGATTTAGAATTGCACAATATACAAGAACATATATACAGGAATTATTAAATGTCAGTTTAAAGGAAGGGGCCTGGACATATAATAATGAAATAATGTCTACTGCGGAAAAGGTTAAAAAAATAACCTTTATCAGTATATTAGGCATATTTTTGCTTAGTATCGGATTTGCATTAATGTTTTCAAACTATTTGACTAATCCAATAAGAAAATTAGCAGAAGCTTCAATAAATATGTCAAAGGGTGACCTTGTAATAAATAATCTGGAAATCAAGTCTATGGACGAAATAGGAGTTCTATCCCGGGCTTTTAAAACTATGAATATTAATATAAAAAAATATGTGGATGATTTAAAAGAAAAAGCTATCATTGAAAAAAAATTACATGAAGAAGAAATTAAAAATATTAAAATGGAGAAACTACTTAAGGAAGCTGAATTTTTAGGACTTCAGTCACAAATTAACCCACATTTTTTATTCAATACATTAAATGTTATATCAAGGACATCAATGTTTGAAAATGCACATAACACAACTAAATTAATTCAGGAGCTATCTAACATATTTAGATACAATTTATGTAATCAACGTGATGAAGTAACATTAAAAAGAGAAATGGAAGTTACCAATTCTTATATAGAAATACAAAAGTTCAGGTTTGGTGAAAGATTTAAGCCTTATGTTTATTGGGACAAAGAAATTGAGGGTATAAAGATACCTTGCCTGTCAATTCAGCCTATAGTGGAAAATGCTTTTATACATGGAATAGAACCTTGTGAAAAGGGTGGTAAAATAAATATTAGGGCTTTTAGACGAAAAAATAGTATACTGATTAAAATATTTGATAGTGGAGTGGGTATGGCAAAAGAAAAAATCAGGAGTATTTTAAATCTGGAAGAAAAGAAAGCTCTTGGCCACACTACCAGTATAGGGCTTTCCAATGTAATTAACAGACTTATGATTTACTTTAATTATGAAGCAAAAGTAAGTATTAGAAGTAAAAAGGGTATTGGAACTATGGTATCAATATCAATTCCAGTTATTGAACAGGAGAAGCATAATGATTAAACTTTTAATTGTAGATGATGAGTCTATAGAAAGAGACGCACTAAAGCATATTATAAGAAATAGTGAATTAGAAGTAGGAGAATTTGAGGAAGCTTTTAATGGAAGAGATGCAGTTGAAAAAGCAATTTCTTTTCAGCCGGATATTATTTTTATGGATATTAAAATGCCTGGAATAAGTGGAATTGAAGCATCAAAAAGGATTAAAGGCTATCTTCCTGATTGTAAAATAGTCTTATTAACCGCATTTGATTATTTTGAATATGCAAAGGAAGCCATTAAAATTGGAGTGGAGGATTTTATTATAAAGCCCGCGGCTAATGAACAAGTGATCGAAACTTTGAAAAGAATTATAGATAAATTGAATATTGAGAATGAATACAGAAAAAAACAAATTGAAATATCAAGTAAGCTTGAAAATGTGACTAAATATTTTGAAAATGAGTTAGTGTCATCTTTGGTTGTTGGTGAAATAGATGATGAACAAATCAAAGAGTACTTTTCAGTTATGAATATTGATTTTAAGATTAGTACATGTTTAGTATTAAATATTGATTTTGAAAAATCTGATATACAGGTTTCATCGCAGCTTCAAAAGGATATGATAAAGAAAAGGTGCATGGAAAAACTAAGAAGCATGATTGATAAGTGGGAATTTAAATGTCTAATAACACATATCAATGATATTATTTATATTCTTATTTTCTATACAGATGACAATATAGATAAATCAATAGAAGATAAATCTGCAGATTTATTCAATCAAATATTTGTTCAGCTGACTCAACAGCTAAAAGTGGTAATAAAACTTGGAATTGGAGATATATGTAATGAAATGAAAGACATAAGTATTTGTTTCAGGCAGGCTAAAATAGCTTGTAGGTCTGAAGAAGAAAATAGTGGCGTTAAATACTATAAAGATATGAAAGATGACGATGCGATTTTAAAATATCCTACAGAAAAAGAGAAGAAGCTATTTGAAAAAATAATTGCTTGTGATGAGGATGCTGCATTAGAATTAGTAGATGAAATTTTTGACTGGATTATACAAAGCTACAATTCTCTGGATAAGGTATCCAGAAAACTATATGAATTGTTGGTTGTGATAAATAGAGAGGTAATGGATGACATAAATTCCGGGTATGAAAGAACTTCAAGATACTTTGAAGAATTAAGATGGATAAATACAATTAGTGAAAGTAGAGCCTATTTAAAACAGGTTATAAAGGACTTAATTGAGGATGTAAAATCAATCAAAATAGATAGGGTTGGTTTGTTGATTGAGACAGTATGTAATTATATAAAGAAAAACTACTCTCGGGAAATAACATTAATAGAAATGTCCGAAATGGTGAATTTAAGTAGTTTCTATTTTAGTAAGATGTTCAAACACTATAAAAATATGAAATTCATAGATTATCTCACAGAAATAAGAATAAATAAAGCTAAAGAATTATTAAAAGACCCTACAATAAATGTTAAAGATATTGGGGAAATGATAGGCTATGTAGATCCAAATTATTTTACCAGAGTGTTTAAAAGAACAGAGGGAATAACTCCTACAGATTACAGAAACAAAAAAATGCTACAAAAACAATAATATGATGCTAACTTTTACCTAATATAAAATAATTTAAAATGTAAACAATAATTTTATATTGATTGCAATTCACTCTAGTGATAGTAAGGCAAATTTAGATTAAAATCAAGATATACGATATTAAAGGAGGAGTTAGTAAATGATTAAAAAAATGCTATCTTTAGGAGTTGCAGGTGTATTTATGCTATCCGTATTTGCAGGATGTGCTACTGGTAAAAAGGTTGAAACAACACCTGCACCGGCGACATCTAAAACAGAAGAAACAAAAGCTCCGGAGAAAAAGGATGAAAAGCAAATAGTTTTAAGATTGGCAGAAGTTCATCCAGAGGATTATCCAACAACTCAAGGTGATAAAGAATTTGCAAAACTGGTTGAAGAAAGAACTAATGGTAGAATTAAAATTGAGGTTTATGCATCTGGACAATTAGGAGATGAAAAATCAGTTATTGAACAAGTACAATTTGGTGCTATAGATTTTGCAAGAGTTAGTCTTTCACCTATGTCCGAATTTGCTAAAAAATTAAATGTACTTCAATTGCCTTATATCTATAGAAGTGCAGATCATATGTGGAAAGTATTAAATGGTCCAATCGGTCAGGAATATCTTGAAGCTCTTTCAGTTGCAAAGCTTGTAGGTTTAAACTACTATGATGGCGGTTCCAGGAATTTCTATAATACTAAGAAAGAAATTAAATCTATCGAGGATTTAAAAGGTATGAAATTCAGAGTTATGCAAAGTGCATTAAATGTTGCTATGGTTGAAGCTTTAGGTGGAGTTGCTACTCCAATGGCTTATGGTGAAGTTTATAGTTCACTTCAAACCGGTGTTATAGACGGAGCAGAAAACAACTACCCAAGTTATTTAACATCAAGTCACTTTGAAGTTGCTAAATATTTTACAGAAGATGGACATTTAAGAGTTCCTGAATTAACAGTTGCAAGCCAAATGACTATTGATAAATTATCCAAAGAAGATATAGAAATAATCAAACAAGCAGCTAAAGATGCTGTACCTGTACAGATAGCTGCATGGAATAAATTCTCAGATGAAGCAAAACAAAAAGTAATTGATGCAGGATGCAAGGTTACTGAATTATCTCCAGAAGTAATGGCTCAATTCCAGGCTGCAGTTGCTCCTTTATATGAAGAATTCGCTGCTGATTATAAAGACGATATCAAAAGAATACAGGAAACAAAATAAGATTTAAAAGCTATATAGTAATAATCAAATAATGAGCCAGATAATTATCTGGCTCATTATTTGATTATAGAATGAGGGGTTATAATGAAAGTAATAAATATTATATTTGGAGCTATACATGTTGCTCAGATATTTTTAGCTAAGCTATTATTAGTCGGAATGATTTTAATAGTATTTGTAACAGTGGTTATGAGACTTGCGTTTAATAAGGGGATATCCTGGTCAGAAGAGGTGGCGCTGGTCTTCATGATATGGTTTACATTTATAGGTTTGGGAATTGGTGTGGAACAAAAGCTTCATATTGCTATAACAATTTTCACGGATTTACTACCTTCAAAAGCTGTGAAAATACTGCAAAAAATTATTGACTTGACTATGTTATTATTTGCAATAATTTTATTAAAGTATGGAATTGGACTCGTACAATATACACTTTCTTCAACACTTGCAGCTACCGGTTGGCCATCTGCAGTAATGTATCTGGTAGTACCAGTCAGCGCAGTATTAGTAATTTACTACGCTTTCACTGATCTAATTGGATCAAAAAGATTATCCGGGGATGTAAGTAATATTTTAGAAGAGGTGGGTGAAGAATAATGCCAGATTTAAATTTAGCTATAATAATTTTACTTGGACTGTTTGGTGTAATGCTTATAGCACGGGTTCCAATTACATTTGCACTTGCGATTTCATCAGCAGCTACTGCAATATATTTAAAGATACCATTATTATCAATAGTTCAAAGAATGGTACAAGGTGTAAACTCATTTTCATTATTGGCAATTCCATTCTTTATTGTAGCAGGCGAAATAATGAGTGAGGGTGGAATATCAAGAAGATTAATAGAGTTTTCAAATGTTTTGGTTGGAAGAGTACGTGGGGGCTTAGCTCAGGTTAATGTACTTGCAAGTATGTTTTTTGGTGGTATTTCAGGTTCAGCGGTTGCTGATACATCTTCAATAGGTTCTGTTCTTATTCCTATAATGAAGAAAAAAGGATATGATACAGATTATTCTGTAGCCGTTACAGTTACCAGTGCATGTCAGGGTATAATAATTCCTCCAAGCCATAATATGATTATTTTTTCATTAGCGGCTGGTGGAGTATCAGTAGGCAGACTTTTTATGGGGGGGATGTTACCTGGAATTTTACTTGGAATATGTTTGATGGTTATTAGTTATATTATTGCAGTAAAGAGAAACTATCCTAAAGAAAAAGCATTTTCCCTTAGAGAAGCTCTAAAGATAATAAAAAATGCAATTTTAGGTTTATTAACAGCAGTTATTATAATTGGCGGAGTTATGTCAGGTAAATTTACTGCTACAGAATCAGCAGCAATAGCATGTATTTATTCATTTATAATTACATTTTTCGTATATAAAGAAATACCATTAAGCAGAATGAACAAAATATTGTATAATTCACTTAAAACATTAGCAATGGTTATGAGCTTGATTGCAGCAGCCAGTGCATTTGGATGGTTATTAGCTTACTTAAAGGTTCCAGCCATGGCAACGAATACCTTACTAGCTATAACCAGCAATAAAATAGCTCTTTTACTTCTCATAAATGTATTATTATTGTTGCTTGGATGTATAATGGATATGGCACCGCTTATTTTAATATGTACACCTATATTATATCCGGTAGTGGTAGGTAACCTTGGAATGGATCCTGTACAATTTGGTATTATGTTATTATTAAATCTTGGAATAGGATTGTGCACACCACCGGTAGGAGGAGCTTTATTCGTTGGCTGTTCAGTAGGTAAAACATCTATTGAAAAAGTTACGAGATCGTTATTACCATTTTATGCTACAATGGTAATAGCGCTGCTATTAATAACTTTTGTACCTCAAATAACTTTGTTCTTACCAAATTTATTTATGCCAATGAAATAATTAATATATGTTTTGTAAGATTAATATTTAACTTTAATTCGTAAATTGTAAAAATTGCGAAATAAGTGCCAAATTCCCGTTTCGGAATCAAGGGGACAGTTCCATCGTTTTCCCTTCGGTCCTCCGCTTACGCTTCGGAAACGCTCGAACCGTCCCCTTGATTCCTTCACTGCTTAGGTGCCATACTAATCAAATTAATGCCTGAATGAGTGAAGAAATTAGCGGAGGAATCTTGGGGACGGATTCTGATGCTTCCGAAGTGAAACGAAGGACCATAGGGAAAGCAGCAGAACCGTACCCCATGATTCTGAAGTGGGAAGACTACTTCGCACTATATTTAAATTATGAATTGAAGAATTCCTTTTAATTTCTTATAGAATAGTGTATTATTATGGATAAGTAAGTTTTTATAAAACCTTTAGGTGTAAATATTAATCTAAAGGTTTTATTTTATAAAATCCAGTAGTCTTAAGTATGAAATTTGTTTTGCTGTTAATGTGAAACATTTGGGAGGAAATATGAGAGCTATAGTTATCGGATGTGGAAAATTAGGATATCGAATTGCTGAAACATTGTCAGAGGCAAATTATAATGTCATAGTAATAGACAGAGATAGTGCAGTAGTAAATAAAGCTAATGAAACATTAGATGTTATGGCACTAAAATACAACGGTCTAGTTGGTCAAACATTGAAGCAATTAGGTGTTAATACGAATGATTTGGTTATAGCAACTACTGAAAGTGATGAAGGGAATATACTTGCATGTATTTCTGCCAAAGAGGCAGGAGTGGGAAAGACCATTGCTAGAATTCGTAATCCTGAATATTCACATGATATAGTTGTTTCTAAAGAAAAGTTTTCCATAGATTATATTATAAATCCAGAAAAATCCACTGCAAATGAAATAATGAATATATTAAAGGGTTCTCCAGGAGGACAATTAGGTGACTACGCAAATGGTTCAGTAAGAATGCTTGAAATTCCTATTGAAGAAAATAATCCATATCTTCATAAAAAGATAGCTGATATAGATAGAGTTGGAGATTTCCTGGTAGCAGCCATTTCAAGGAATGGTCAGCTTATAATCCCAAGTGGAAATAATGAAATAAAGTTTGGAGATAATATTTTCATGATTGGGAATAAAAATGACATATTGGGTTTTTGTGATACTCTAGGTAGGAAATGTAAGAAAATAAGAAGTGTCATGATATTAGGAGGAGGTAGAATATCCCATTACCTTGCTGAAAACATATTAAGTAGTGGAATGTCAGTTAAAATAATTGAAAAAGATTTTGATAAATGTAGAGAACTAGCTGAGAGCTTACCTGGAGCAATGATAATAAATGGGGATGGAAGTGACTTGGATTTACTTAAATCAGAGAATATTGGAGCTATGGATGCTTTTATTTCATTAACCGGTATGGATGAAGAAAATGTAATTATTGCTCTGCTTGCAAAAAAACTTGGAGTATCAAAAGTTATATCCAAAGTCAGTAGAACAAACTATATCTCGCTTGTAGAGACTATGGGAATTGACGCTGCAATTACGCCAAGTATTATATCAGCAGGGGAAATAATGAAAATTGTTCTGGGTGACAAGGTTGTGTCAATATCCTGGCTTTTAGGTGGACAGGCAGAGGTCATGGAATTTATAACTCATTCAAAGTGTACGGTATTAGATATACCTTTGAAAAAGCTAAATTTTCCTAATGGAGCCATTATCTCGTCAATAGTTAGAAATGATAGGGTTATTATTCCCCATGGAGACGATGTTATTAAAGAAAATGATAGAGTTGTTGTGCTGAGTGAACATGCTTCTGTTGAGAAAATAAGAAATATGTTTAAAGTAAAAGGACGGTAACTAATAATGAACATTAGGATGGTATTTAAAGTATTGGGATTGTTCTTGGTGGTGGAGGCACTTTTAATGGTGCCATCATTAGGGATATCAGCTTATTATAAAGAGAGTGATGCAGGTG
>CAYYEC010000003.1:20837-24489 GCA_964470745.1 uncultured Eubacteriales bacterium
GGTGCATTTATAATATCAATTATTGTTATTTTAATTATTGGTATTATGGGATTTTTTATAAAATCTAATAAGCATGGCTTTGGGTATAGGGAAGGTTTTTTAATTGTAACATTGGGATGGATTCTTGCTTCAGTTTTTGGAGCTATACCTTTTTATATTGCTGGAACATTCGATAGTTTTTTAGATGCTTTCTTTGAGACTGTATCCGGATATACTACTACGGGAGCATCAGTTTTATCAAACATTGAAGTGCAACCTCATGGTATATTATTCTGGCGTGCATTTACTCATTGGATTGGTGGTATGGGAATATTAGTATTTACTCTTGCGTTATTGCCTGCTATAGGAATGGGGACTGTCCAGATATTCAAGGCGGAAAGCCCGGGGCCAAATCCCGAAAAAATTGTTCCAAAGATAAAACATACTGCAATAATTTTATATGGAATATATTTTGTTATTAGTCTACTTGAAGTGATAGCCTTGAAATTAGCCGGAATGTCTCTTTTTGACGCTTTTACCCATACGTTTGCTACTATGGGAACAGGTGGATTTTCAACAAGAAATGCTAGCATTGGTGCTTTTGAAAGTCCAGCAATCCATTGGATAATTATATTCTTTATGTTTCTGGCAGGAGTAAATTTTTCTTTATATTTTAGTGTATTGAGAGGTAAATTTAAAACCCTGATAAAAGATAGTGAATTCAGGTTTTATTTTTTTACTATAATTATTGCTGCTGTATTAATTTTTCTAAGCATCAGTAATATTGGATATGTTGAAAAATATGGAGTTGAAAAGACTGCCAGAGATTCAATATTTCAGACACTTACAATAATTACCACAACGGGGTTTGCGACAGTAGACTATGATAAATGGCCGGATTTTACAAAAATGATTATGTTCATATTAATGTTTGTTGGCGGATCATCAGGTTCAACCGGGGGCTCAATCAAGTGTATCAGAATTTTACTCTTATTTAAATTTGCAAAGAGAGAAATGTATAAGCTTATTCATCCTAGATCAGTTATACCTATAAGGATTGGGAATACTACAGTAAACAGAGAAGTGATGAGAAGTGTTATAGGTTTGGTTATTTTATTTGTAATGAGCTTCATTGGGATTTCATTAATTCTTTTAGCACAAGGAATGGACTTAATGAGTAGTACTTCTGCTACCATTGCGTGCCTAGGTAATATAGGACCTGGTTTTGCTATGGTTGGTCCTACTATGAATTTTGCTGATTTAACAAACTTGTCAAAGATAGTGCTATCTATAGCAATGATTATGGGAAGGCTGGAGATTTATACTGTGTTAGTTATGTTTGTTCCAGTATTTTGGAAAGACTAAGAGTAATAGATAAGTACTATTTATCTAATAATATATTGCATATATCGGCTACTTTTGTTAATATTAATTCATGTTGGAGATATTAACTATATTTTGTATTACTATATTGTTTTTGCAATAATAATTATATTAATTTTGTTTAATTATGGAGGTGAATTAATGTCAATTGAAGTAATTAAGTCAATTAAATTAACTGAACACGAAGCTGAAAGAATTGAAAAACAATCAATAGCTGATAGTAGAGAAATAATATCAGAAGCAAAAAAAGAAGCATATAAATTGATTGAGCAAATTGTTCAGGAAGCAGAAGAAAATGCAAAAAAAATAGCTCAAAAGGCTGAAGAAGAAGCAAGAAAAGAAATTGAAGAAATGAATAAAATAGTTCATCAGGAATGTAAAGAAATAAAGTATCAAGCGGAAAAAAATATTGATAGTGCGGTAGATGTTATTATGAGAAGGGTAGTGAACGCTAGTGTCAATAGTTAAAATGAATAAGATATCCATTATAGGTTTGGAAAGTGAAAAAGAGCTTGTGATGGAAAATCTTATGAGGATGGGTGTAGTTGAGATCATTGACGTAATAGAAGCAAAAAAAGATGAAGAACTGTCTCAATTAGTTAAGAGAGATGGAGATTCAAGTGAAATCACTAAGCTTGAAATTGATATTGTAAATGTAAAGTCTGCAGTTGATTATCTGGAGAAATATGATACTGCAAAGAAAAATCTTTTTGAGACCAAACGCACGATTTCAGATAGCCAATATTTAGAAGTAGTAAACAATAAAGATAAAGTATGGAGCGTTGTACATAAGATTGGTGAATATGATGAACAATTAGTAGCTCTAAGGTCAGAAGAGAATAAGCTTAATAATTCAATACTGAATCTAAACCCATGGATATCATTAGATGTTCCTCTTGAAGTCAATGGAACTTCCAAGACAATAATAGAGCTTGGTGTATTACCTTCAATCGTAGATACAGATGAGCTTAAAAAAAATCTTATAGAAAAATCTAAATATTGTTACGTTGATGTTTTAGCCTCAGATAAAGATCAGAGCTATATGTTTATTGTTTATCACAAAGACTGTCAGGAAGAGGTTATAAAGACTCTAAAACAAAATGAATTCTCTAAAGCAGCATTTAAAGATGTTGAAGGAACAGCTCGCCAAAATATTGAAAGCGCAAATAAACGTATTGCTGAAATTAAAAAGGAACGTTCTATAGTAGAGAAAAATATTTCAGAGTTATCCCATGAAAAAAAGAATATTGAGATACTTTATGATCATCTTATTATGCTAAGAGATAGAAAAAAAGTATTAAGCAATGTTGTTAAGACAGATAAAGTTTTTATGCTTGAAGGATGGATTCCAGAAGATTTGGGATCTAAAATTATGGAATTTTTATCTAAAGGATTTTTATGCAATGTGGAAATAATTAAACCTAAAGAAGATGAGGAATTTCCAATACTCTTATCAAACGGTAATTTTGCCGAGTCAGTTGAGTCAATAACTAAAATGTACAGTCTGCCAAATTTTAAAGAAATTGACCCAAATAGAATAATGGCGCCATTTTTTATATTGTTTTTTGGTTTAATGTTAAGTGATGGTGGATATGGTATAGTTATGGCTCTTATTGCAGGAATTGTTTTATGGAAATTCAAGTTGGAAGAGAGCATGCAGAAATTTATGAAGTTGATGCTGTATTGTGGTATTTCTACTATTTTTTGGGGGGCGTTATTTGGAGGGTGGTTTGGGATTGCCGCTTTATCAGAGTATCCTCTATGGTTTAATCCTGTTAAAGACCCGGAGGAAATGCTTAAATGGTCATTGGTGTTTGGGGTAATCCATATCTATATAGGTATTGGTGTTAGAGCTGTAAATATAATAAGACAAAAAAGATATATTGATGTAGTATTTGATGTATTGGTATGGTATGTATTCTTTACAGGTTTTATTTTGTTTACTCTTCCTTACACACCCAAAGTTAATCCGGAAAGTGTAACAGGGCTGGTTGAAATAGGAAAGTATTTATTGCTAATTGGTGCGGTGCTTTTGATTTTAACTCAAGGAAGAGACCAAAAGAGCTTGATTATGAAGTTTGTGAGTGGTTTGGGTAAACTATATGACTTAATTGGTTTTATGAGCGATGTTCTTTCATATTCAAGGCTTTTAGCATTGGGTCTTGCCACCTCAGTTATTGCATCTATAGTAAATGATATGGGAGCAATGGGAATAGACCCAACAGTTAGCTTGCTGAGTATTAAGAACATAATAGGTATAATAATGTTTATAGCTGTCTTAGTGTTTGGG
>CAYYEC010000004.1:0-4742 GCA_964470745.1 uncultured Eubacteriales bacterium
GTATAAGGTGTTGTGTTCATTAATCTTACCCATGCCTCAAATTTATATGTTCCATTGGAAACAGAAATTTGCTGATGAATGCTTTGCTGGTATGCTGTATCATCCCAGAAATAAGCTCTGTTGTTACCGGTCCATGCAGATTCCGGCGGATTGGTTCCGGAACCGCTATCAACACCAAAAGCTAAAGCCTGCCCTGTTGGGTGCCACTCTGTCCATTGGCTGCTGACCCCGGTACGTTCAAAGCCGCCATTGTCCAGAAGATTCTTTTCCGATTCAGGTGCTGCAGGAGTTGTTGCTTTTACCAAAACCCGGTCAATATTTACCGCACCACTATCGCCGGCATCCCTCTTATATGCAATAGTATTCAAACCTGCTGACAGTGATAAAGTCTGTTCATAATCCTGCCAAACATTCCAGTTGCCTCCGGGACTTGTAAGGCTTGCAGTAGCTACGTCACTTCCATTTACATAAGTACTCAGGGTTTTAGTTGCCTGGTTACCGTTTGCATATTTAACTACAACTTTATAATTTCCTGTTGATGGAATATAAACTTTGAATTTTGCTTCTGCTCCTGTAGTGTCATAACCATCAACAAAACCTGTACCTGAATAGAAATAGTGATTCTTATTTACAGCTGTACCACCTGAAATCTCAGCACTTTCTGCCTCATATTTAGCTGTTACAGGTTCAAAGGGAACTGTAATGTAATCCAGATTTACATTACCGCTGTCACCACCATCACTGTAATATCTATATGTGATAATATTATTTCCGGCTGTCAGAGGCAGTGTTTCTGTTTGTGCTGCCCATGTATCCCAATTTGCAAGATTGGAAAGACTTGTTTGCTTCACTCTGGATCCATTGACAAAGATACTGATTGTTTTAGCTGATCCTGTAGCATTGGCATAACGCAGTGAAACATCATAATCTCCGCCTACTTGAACTTTTGTATAGAAAGTAACTGCTGCTTCCTGGTTATTAAATCCATCAACAAAGCCAGAACCTGAATAATTACTATGATTTGTATTTACTGAGGCTTTAGTACTGCTGGAATCTCCCCAAAGTGAAGCTTCTTCTGCTTCATACTGATAAACTGTTGATGTCGATACACTATTTCCGGATAATGCTATACTCTTTGCACTGGCGCTGCCTGCTGATATTTTGACATAAGTTACATCCCCATAAATATCTTTGCCTGTTGTATAGGCTTCACCATTATATGCTTTTAATGCATTTAAATCTGACTTTGAAGTCATGGACTGTCCTCCAAGTGTTACGCCTGTGGCAGATGTACCATGAATTTTTGCTATATAGTAGAATGAAGTCGGTGAATATGAACCTGACTTTGCAGCTACATTAAAGCTAATACTATTACTTCCGTTATCCTGGGTAGATAAAGTCTGCTTAAAGTATCCGGTTCCTTCATAATCATAATTATCACCCTGGTCATCATAATAAGTAAAACTGCTTTGAGTGGTATCAGGAAATACATCTACAAAAATAGTGGATATATTGCTTTGTCCTACATAATCCAGTACTTTCTGTGAAGGAATAATAGCTCCTTCTTTTATAAACATTGGTATATCTGTCCAGGTTTCAGCATTAACAGGGTATTTTATAGTAGTCCCACCACTATATATATTTCCTGTATTATAATCTATCCATGTGCCGGATGGCAGATAAATACTTTTTAATGTCTGGGTCTGATCAACAACCGGAGCAGATAATATCCAATCTCCAAACATCCATGCATCTGTACAGTTATCTACATTTGAATCTGAAGGATAATCAAAGATTAGCGGTCTTACAAGACCTACTCCTCCTTCATAAGCATTTCTCTCATATGCATACATATATGGAATCAAACCATATCTTAGCTGAATAGCATATTTTCCTGCTTCTTCCGCTGTATTACCATAAAACCATGGCTGACGCTGCTGGTTATTATTGCCGTGCACACGATATACAGGTACTGTACTTCCAAATTGTACCCATTTTGAATATAGCTCAGGATTTGGGTTATTTGTAGTTCCATCTGCTTGATTGAATCCGCCGATATCCATTCCCCATTTCATTTGACCCATATTAACAGATGCAAGCATAGTTGCACGCTGCTCCTGCATCCCTACAGTCCAACCTATTTTTTCACCTTGATAGTATTGTATACCTATATCCCCTGACCACAAAGTTGTTCCATAACGCTGGGCCCCGGGATAGAATGTCCTTGCAGTCTGCCAGACTCTTCTGGTAGAATAATTTCTTTGTCCCTCGTATAATCCCTGTGACCAATGGGTTGTAGTGAAATTGCCAAACCAGTACTGTGCCGCGCCGGAAGAAACTTTATCTGTTTCATCATTCCACCATCCAACTATTCCTTTGTCAAAAGCATCTACGGAATGACTCCACAACCAGCTTCTGGCACTTGAATTGTAAGGGTCAACACTTCTTACATAAACAGGTATAAAATAGTCCTGATATTCATAATGCCCCGGATACCAATATCCGTTATTTTCAGCATCATAGTATTGACTTGTCCGCTGGCTGCTTGAATCCAATGTTACGATTCTTGGCTTTGTGATACCAATCATTTTTATTCCCAAACCATCCATAGTATTTTTTAAAGCTGTTGTGGATGCGCTTGGAAAATTTGTCGTATTCCATGCAAATTCTCCATAATTGGTTTCTCCATATTTTTTCCAATCATAATCCAATCCATAAGAATCAATTGGAATGTTTTTAGCTCTGTATGTATTAACCATATTGGTCATTTCTGTTTGATTTGTATTCCATTCAAAGTTGGAAAAGCCCATGGACCATTTTGGCATCATTGGTGTTTTGCCTGTTATCTCACTGACAGCACCCATAATCTCTTTAGGATCACCTAACATTATATAATATTCCAAATCGTTTTTGACATATCTTCGTCCTTCATCCGGAGTTCCGCCATAATAAAATTCCAATTTACCATCAGTACTGTTTGTATATGGATATCCTCCATCACTATCAACCAGCACACCATATCCCTCAGTACTCCACATCAATGGTCCCCCGCTGTCTCCCTGCTGTCCTGCATGTGCAGCATGACTGCTGTCATTTCTTAAAATATCACCGCTGCCTTCTGTAAAATTATAGCCTCTGATACCGTAAATATTATCAGATGTTGAATGCTTAAACTTTATTCCGTCATAGAACATACCCCCAGTGGATGACTCCCACAACAGTGATGTACCACCTGAATTTTTAACGGTTATTCTACAAGGCGTTTTTGCAATTTCAATTGTCATAGCTGAAGTTGTTATAGTTATAGGATCAGAAGCTGTATTAATAGTTGCTCCTACCGAACTCCATGTTTTATTTGGGTCCAGCATAGGAGTATCACTGCTGGCAGTAATATTATTAGGTCTGTAATTGACTCTGAGAATATTACTGTCACATACCTGGAATTCCACAATATCATCATTGGCTTCCCCTCCATTGTCTACAGTCAATGTTAGCGTATCGCCACTAACTGAAGTCCCTGTTACATTTCCCAAAGCACTCACATATCCATGTACAAAGCTTGTACTAAATGTAAAGCTACTGACAATTGCTATTATAAAAACAAGGCTGTATGATAACAATTTTGATCTGATACTCTTTAGTTTTTTCATGATTTAACCATCCTTTCATTTTTTATATGACACCTTCGGTGCAAGGCGATTGGCAATAGGCAATGGGCCATAGGAAAATTACTAATCTTTTAAACTCATTGCCTATCACCCATTACCTATTGATTAACTATTACATGGTCAATATTAATACCTGTCCAGTCATCTGAATCATAGCTAATCTTAATAGTGTTATGACCTGCTGATAATGATAAATTAGCTGATGCAGTTCCCCAGGTATCCCAGTCAGTGGTTTTTGCCATGTATAGATCTGTAATATTTGAATCATTTACATATATTGATCTTTTTGCATTGTAAGATCCGGCACTATATTTGAAATCTACCGCATAAGTTCCTGCTGAAGGAACATACACATCAAATTCAATATAATCTCCTTGAGTTGCAAAACCATCTACAAATCCTGTACCTGTATAACCGGTATGATTTGTGTTGGTAGATGTACCGCTTTGTGTTGCAAATTCAGCTTCATAGGATGCTTTTTCTACACCTTCTAAAAGAATAGTCCTTGTTGAAGCGCTTGAGCCTATTTTGACATAAGTCAATAATGAAGCTGAATCATAGTACCAACCTGTAGATTGGGACTGCAAATTAGCTAAAGAACTGTACTCAGTCAAATACGATGCTCCATTTTTCACACCTGTAGGTTTTGAAGTAAATACCTGTAAAGTACTTGTAACAGTTGCTGCAGGTAATGAAACCGTAACCTTGTTCTGGTTATATTCTTCTGTACAGGTAATAGTCTTTTCTGTACCGCTTCCAATATCATCATACCAGACATATGAGCTGGTTCCAAATGGATATATTCTAAATGTTAAATTAGTATATGCAGTAAGGTCATTACCAATAGTTCCTCCGAATTCATAATTAGAGTTGAGATTCATAGGTATGATTGCTCCATTTTTAGCAAATACAGGCATACTGTTCACATCTGCGTAATAAGTAATATTTCTGCCACCCGGTTTTAGTCCGCCATAAATAATATCAAACCATTCACCTTCCGGCAGATATATTGTTTTATTGGTCTGTCCTGAAGAAACAATAGGTGCAACCAACAGATTTTCACCAAACATATAC
>CAYYEC010000004.1:4752-24215 GCA_964470745.1 uncultured Eubacteriales bacterium
AACATATACTGCTGGGTCAGATTATATGTATTGGTATCTCCGGGTGCTTCCAGAACCATTGCTCTCATTAACGGTACTCCGGTAGTACTTGATTTTTTAGCTTCACTGTAAATATATGGTATCAAGTTGTATCTCTTATTTGCATATTCTGCAAATACAGTTATTACTGATGAATCACTGTTTCTTGATGCTACATTCCATGGAGAACGTTCTTCGCTTGGAGATGGATCAGATTTTTCAGAATGGAATTGCATAACAGGACCAAATGCTTGTTGTTCAAGACTTCTTTTATACAATTCACTGGTTGGAAAACTACCTGTAAAACCAGCCATATCCCATCCCATAAATGGAACTCCAGACATATTGGCTGTCAATCCGGCAACAATAGCCTGATCAAAAGCATAAAAAGTTGATTCCTGATCTCCAGACCAGAATGCACCATATTGCTGTACTCCAGATGTCCCTGATCTACTAAATGTAATGGCATCAGATTTTTTAGATTTGGCATAATTATAATACCCCTTGATATATTCTACAGGATATTGATTTCTCATTTCATCGCCTTTTTTACCATTTGAGAAAGTATTCCATCTTCCCCATACCATTTCACCACCATCAGTCTTAAAACCGTCTATGCCTATTGAGTCAAACAAATAAGCTCTTTTTGACATCCACCAATTTACTGCATTGGAATTGGTGAAATCTAGAAGATAACTGCCTGAGAACCATTTTCCTGATGGAATAGTATAGTTTCCTCCGCTTCCATTTCCAACTGCATATCCCGCTGATTCCATATAGGATCTGTCATTATCGTTCTGGGTATATGAATATCCGGTATATTTTAGTAATGGAACCTGCCATAGCAATACCTTTAATCCAGCATTATGTATACTATTTACCATTCCCTGTGGATCCGTCCATCTTCCGTTAAATGTAAAATCATTATAAGATAATGCATTCGAACCAGTTACCGGTGTGTATGTAGCATCATTAAAAATATAAAATGTTGCTTCATCACTCCACTGTTCCAGTACTATAGCACTTGCAGGAATATTATACGTACTAAGGTTAGAGAGTGCTGTCGATACTTCACTCTGCCTATCCCATTCATTTGCAGACATCCATAATCCAAAGCTATACTTTGGAGGAAGCGCGGGCTTTCCTGTAATGTCAGTATAATTACAAACTACATCTTTAAGGTCGGTTCCACCTATAAAATAGTAATCCAAGGCAGATGACGATGAACCTCCCGTATTAACTGTAAAGCTGTACATATCACTCCGTTCAGTTGCCATCCTGAATTTAGAATAGTAGGTTGAATTGGCATAGATACCGTAGCCGTTGGAATTCAACATAAAAGGAATTGCCATATAGGTTTTTTCGTTCTGGTTCTTATATTGATTATAGACATAAGTATCTATATCAGAGCCTCTCTTATTAAAATTGTTGTAATGCTCACCAAATCCGAAAAAGCCTTCATTACTTGGTGTATAAAAATGATCTTCAACCTTATCAATAATCGAACTTCCATCTGTTAACCATGCCATATTCCGGTTTACTGAACTATTATACTCTTCAGCAATCAATGTAGTTCCATCTGATTTATAAACATGCATTCTATATGGATTCTTGTCAATTTTGACCTTCAATTGACTGGTTGAAATCAGAATATCGTTAGCATTATTCTGCACTGTATAATTGCTTAATCCTGCAGCAGGCGTTCCATTTCCATCCGGGAACATCTGTACTCTGAAAACATCATCAGCAGTAAAGGCTATATTGATTTCCGGAGAAAAAGAACCTGTATCAGGTGTACAGCTCAATAAAACCGAATTGCTGTTGTTTGTATATCCTGTAACGGTACTAATAGATTCCCAGCCTGTCACTGTAAAGGAAAAAGGACCTACAGTTTTTTCATTTGAACCATCCTTATTGGCATGTACTGTATAAGTTATATCGTCGCCTTTGCTAAAGCTTCCCATATTTACTTCCCAGTAGCTGTTATTACCATCATTGTATTTCCAGCTTCCACCAATATCTGACTGAGTAATACCATTTTTAGTCCAGGTTATCCATGTAGCCTGCCCTGATTCAATAGGCCAGGTTGTTAGTTTAACATACACGTTTTCACCTGCAATGGGATCTCTAGGATACCTTTCTGTTACTTCAACTGTATAAAGTCCATCAATACCATATGGGTTATGATATACCCCATCAATTGCAAATACATTTGTAACCATCAATAAATAGACTAACATAAGTGTGAATACCTTTACAAATCTTTTTTTATTTTTCTTTGACAACATACTAAAACCTCCATTCTTATTAAATTTTTAGTTTTGCTTTTCTCAATACGCATTCATAGGCATCACCTCACTCATCGCCTCAATTTTTTTATCTATAAATCCCGCAATCCAGTAAGTAGTTAAATATTAAGTTACATATTGATGCCATATATTTTGAAATAAACTTTTTTATTTTATTATTCAGTTTATTTCAAAGTCATATACCTATATATATATGTTAATTCTTCTTTGAAAAATCTTTAGTTCACATATATTTAAAAGAATCCCGAGGTAATTAGAAAGAGTAGTTCTGATGGTATCGCATTGTTCATCTGCCTTGCAGCTATTCAATTGCGTCATGTGATTGAAAAAAAGATATATTCATGTTATTTAATTGATATATCTTCTATATTAGTTAATTATATGCAACATTATATCATATTTTCTATACTTGTACATTAAAACATTATTAAAGATTTGTTAAATTTATATTAAAAAACCTCAATGAATTATATACTTTACAGATCACTAACTCACCGCTGGTATCATCTGACTGATTTTTATCAAATCTACCATTCCAGTTTTAGAAAAAACAAAGTCTGCATTACTTAAGACTGCTTCTTCTCCAATACCAACTGCAAGCATTTTAGCAGCCTTTGCTCCAATTATACCTGCATAAGAATCCTCAATAACCACACATTTTTCTGGATTTGCATTAACATTGGCAGCTCCTGTAATAAATATCTCAGGATCCGGTTTTCCATTCTGTATCTGATTGGAGTCTACAATGTAGTCAAAATACTCCCTAATCCCCAATCTTGTAATAATATTATTAGCATTTTTACTGGCAGAAGCTAAAACCACTTTAATCTGATTTCTTCTGATTATATTAATAAGTGGTTGAACTCCTTCATATAAATCATTAGGAGTTATCATTTTAATATACTCCAGATATATAGAGTTTTTTCTTTCTGCCAACCTTTCTTTCTCTTCCTGGTTAAAAATCTTCTGACTATCTTCAAGTAAAATATCCAGGCTCTCCATCCGGCTCACACCTTTAAGCCGTTCATTTTTTTCTCTATCAAAAGGAATACCCAATTCAACCGCAATTTTTTTCCATGCACAATAATGATATTCCGCAGTATCTGTTAAAACACCATCAAGATCAAAAATGATACATTCAATATTGTTTATTTCTTTCATAATTCCCCACCTCTATATCTTATGTTTTACAAGCCCTAACTCATCCCCCCGGCCCCCTTCTCTTTCAAAAAAGAAGGGGGAGAAAACCAAAATCTCCCCTCTTTTTTCAAAGAGAGGGGTCGGGGGTGAGTTTATTCGCAATATTAAACAGAAATCTTCTCAAGCTTCCTTCTACCAATTCGTATAGCCTTATGACCATTCAAAACATATTCACTACCTTCAACTCGAATCATCAAATCTTTCATAGATTTTTGCTTATCAAGTTGAATAAGTATTTCGTCTTTTAATACCCTAAAACTCAGCAAATTTTCCTGGACAAACAGTTTAAAACTTAATACTTCCCATTTATCCGGTAAATTAGGATTCATATTAAGGATACCATCAACAAATTCTATTCCGGCAAAGCCATTGATAATGCCCTGCCACGAAGCCCCAAGTGCAGCGAAGTGAATTCCTTCTTTTCCTGTATTTTTCATAATATCATCCAGATCCAGATTCAAGCTTTTGTTAAAATAATCCCAAGCTTTGTCCATTAGACCCATTCGCGCTGCAAATAGCCCATGTATGCCAAAACTTAAAGTAGAGTCGTGAAGGGTTATTGGTTCATAAAAATCCCAGGCTGCCTGTTTTTCTTCTCTAGTGAAATCTTCCGATAATAGAATCATTAATAAAATAATATCCGCCTGTTTCAGTGCCATATATCTCTGAAGCCTGTCAAAGCATATCTTATGATACAATGCAGTATCATCTGTTTTATATTTACCGATATCAATTGGTTCCATTTTAAGGAAATTGTCATCTTCAATGTATAATTTTTTCTCTACATCATAATTAATAACAGCTTTTTTCATAATATCCTGCCATGAATCTATTTCCTTAATATTAAAATGAATCCTTTTTTTTAGTGTATCCCAGAATGCTTCATGCTTTTCCTTTAATAATTGAATTGCATCAATGGCCAGCTTAAAATTATTTAATGCCATCATTGTAGTAAATGTATTATTCTGCGTTACACCGCCATATTCATTGGGTCCCTTGACAAAAAGCATATTATAACAATCTTCTTCTGCATAATAGGTAAACCTACTCTTCCAATATCTAGCTGTCTTAATCAGTATTTCTGCTCCGTAATGAACATAAAATTCAACATCTCCCGTAATTTGGTAGTACTGATTCACCGCATAAGCTACATCTGCTGTAATATGAACCTCACTGAAACCAATATCCCAGGTATCGCATTGTTCTCTTCCATCAATTGTACACATCCAAGGATATCTGGCTCCATCCACATTCTGTAATTTAGCGTTTACTTCTGCTCCTGGAAGGGTATTATACCGGTACATTAATAAATTTCTGGCAGCTTTAGGGTTTGCGTATATATAAAAAGGTAACATAAAGATATCTGTATCCCAGAAATAGCACCCCTTATATCTCCCATGAGTCAATCCTCTTGCGCCTATACTCACATTTGCATCCTCTTCTGCATTGGACTGTATCAATTGAAAAATATTATACCGTATTCCTAATTGAGACTTATCATCTCCTGATATCCCTATATCTGCGGTATTCCATTTTTTCAGCCATGCTTCCTGATGTCTTTGATACATACCTGCAACACCAAGTGCACTTGCTTTTTTAACAGACTGAATAGCAGCTTCTAATGAATTATAGTGTTCCTCTTTATCTTTTATTGAATCCCTCGACGTATAGACAGAAATCAATTTATCAATCGTATAAGCACAGCCTTGTTCGGCTTTAAAAGTAATCTCTTTATAAATTAATTTTTCCTGTGTCATACTCCTGACTTCAAATTCATTTCCCGGCATATTGCAGTCTATATTTAAACAATTAATATCTGTCTCTTCTTTCGATAAGTCGGTGACTGCATTTTTATAGATTTTAATAGAAAAAGCTTCTGATATCTTGTAGTCGATTTCTTTGGTTCCAACTTGAATATAACTTATGTTTGATTGCCCTGTTCCCTTCTCTATTTCTCTTAAAAAAACAATTGTCTCCAAGTCATTTTTCATTTGGTCATCATTAATTGGATTATTTGTTACTCTTGCATCTATTCCTGTCTGGATAGTTATATTAGAAGAGTAATTCAAAGGGGTAATCTTATATCTTAGTACCGCATTATGTTTGTCTGCAAGACTTAAAAATCTCAATGATTCGAACCGGGTTCTATTCCCCTCTTCATCTTCCCAGACAAGGGTTCTGGCTAATAGGCCTTTTTGAATATTCAGAGTCCTTTTATAGGTTTCAATTTTCCCATTTTTGAAATCAACAATTCTTTTATTTATTTTAACCTTTGAAAACCAGTAATTTGGTGTATTAACCATATCTGTAATCCCCGGTTTTATATAATCAAACACTCCGGCAATATAAGTGCAAACTTCATGATGAGCTTTATCCAATTGTTCTTCATGGAAACCTCTGACACCCATGTATCCGTTCCCTAATGAAAAAATACTTTCATAAAAAAATTCCTTTTCCGGAAGATATTGATTTTGTTCAACACACCAATTCTCACTACAAGTACTATTTTCTTGTATCATTTCCCTATTACACTCTGTACTCATATAATACCTCCAATGCTTTACTGCTTATTAAAAGCATAATCTATTGAATATGCCAGAAAACCGGCACAGGTTGCAAATGCTTCTCCGGTTGTACATTTACCTGAATTTTCATCAATGCTCTCGCAGGCAATGCCATTATCCATATCCGATTTCAACAAAATTTCCCTGCAATGATCTTTCCGGTCACACAAAAGACTATTGGCAACACTTAAAATCCAGGGATGAGGTGCGTGCTCACATCCTATTTCAGCAATATTGCAGCCATTGAAAGAAAATTTATATCCGGGATCCCTGATGATCTGTACTGTATTCTGATAAACAGGATGATTTGCCTCGCAGAATCCATAATAGGCCAAGAGTTGTAAGCTTCCGGGTGGTTCGTCATAAACATTCCAACTGCCATTCAAATCCAGAGACCATGCAAATATGGATTTGTCCTTATATTGAAATACGCACTGCTCCCATATAGCCTTTTCTACAAGCAAAGCCTTTTCTTTAAATGCTTCTGCCATAGCTATTTTACTATTGCTCCTGTATAGCTCTGACAAATTCATAAAAGCTCTCCATACCAGCACATTATTATAGGTAAGATAAGGATATACAATCATATCATCAGTTGGCTGCAAAAAGGTTTCATAAAGGTTATAATCCGGATGTTTCTTGCTTTCGAGTATTTTTAGTATATGCTTAAGTCCTTTCCGTATATGGAGCTCATTTAAATAATCATATTCCTTAGTCTTAATAATATAATTATAAAGAGCAATTACAGGTGCACAAAGCTCATCCAATTCAAATCCAGGCTCCAGCACAGTCCCATCAATATATCGGCTATGTATACCAATATTTTTTATTTGTTTTGTAAAAACATAATCCAGCATTTCTCTGGCATAATCACAATCTACCAAAAGAATGGAAGGAAAACTCCATAAAAGACTATCCCGGTCCCAATATGCCGCACTGACATAATATCTTGGACTCCTCGACGTCACCAGTACAAACTCTTCAGTATCCAGTGTAATCCCAGAAGCAAAAAAGAAATTGAAAAATAAATTCATATTTAAAATTTTATCCATTCCCTTATCTTCTGTATGTCTTACTCTATCCGCTAACCATTTTTGGGTTGTCTTTAGCTCATAAGAGAATCCTTTTCTAAGCATTTCTTTAGCAGATGTAGTAGAAGCAACCTCTTCAAATCCCAATCCCCAATAAAAATTGGTTTCATTAATTGTCCCAGGTTCCAAACGTGCTTCCTTGCTGATAAAAAAGTGAACTGTACCTTCCTCATGAGTATGATAAGACACTTTCATTTCTTCTCCAAAAATGGGGGCAATGGAAAAAATATTTACTGCATTTCTTAAATCTAAAACAATACTATGGTTCCAATTACTAGGATAAACATATTTTTTACCGGTTATTTCTTTATTTTCGTTAATTTCATGGATGGATTGGCTCCAGCATCCTTTAAGCCCAACCATAATAGTCCTGAACTCTTTAGTTTTATTCTTTACCTTTATATGATAAATAAACCCTCTTTCACCGACAGGTGTCAAAATAATCCCTTCAATATCACATAAGGTAGTACTTGCTTCAAATCTTGGTATCCAATAATTAATTCTATCCCATCGGAGATTATTGATAACGACTTCTTGACCGTCTACCATTATTACAGGCTTTAAAAACGGCTTTTGGTTCCCCCTCATTTCTATTAACCCTTTATAACCCATATGTAAGAAGGTAATCCCCATAATTGAAGCATCTTTTTCACGTATATCTGGTATGGATACCATTTCATTGCCCGTAGGAATAACCTTTTCATTGTTGTTCATTTATATTTACTCATCCTTTCATATTTCATATTAAATAACAACAGTACTTTCCTTACTGTTCTCAACTCTTATAAACAAATCATTATTACTAGTAAAATAGCTATTTGTGTCCATTTTATCCTGTGATGCAGCACTTATAAGAGGCTTACCATCTAATTCAATGGTTTTCTTTAAAGTATAATTTCTTAATATCAAGGTAATAGGCTCACTATAATTACCTGTGATTTTTATATTGAACGAACACCCATCATTTTCATTTTTCTCAACCAAGAATCTAATTTCGTGATTTAAATCGTCCTCAAAGGTGTAATCCACCGATCGATTTATATACATCATAAAGCTTAAATTTACATACTGATCTACCCTATTGCCCACATGACTGCAGAGTCTGTTTGTATCTGACAGGTTCAATGGGATGATGCTGTTTTCTTTTAGAAAAACCGGAATACTACCAATCTCCGCTTTAACTTTCATGAACCGACTTCCAGTGATTTCTCCACCTGTATCATTATCTTCATTTAATAAAAAGCTGATCCATCGTCCTTCTGGAAAATAGATATCCTTAGTGAATTCATTTTCATACATAACCGGTGCTACAAGCAGGTTTTCCCCAAAAATATACTGCTCATTCAATAGTCTGCAGCTTAAGTCATCGGGATATTCCACTACCATGGCTTTCATCATAGGAAGCCCCATTTGGCTGCTATATATCGCTTGCTGATAGATATACGGCAGTAAATTCATTCTTAAATCCGCATATTTTTTATATAGTTCCAATACATAAGTTTCACCTGTCCTCTCTACAATATTCCATGGAGTACGATCTCTGTTAAATTCACCCTTTGTCTCCGCATGGTACTGCATAATTGGACAAAAAACTGCCATTTGAGTAGAACGTATATACAATTCGGCAGTGGGTATCTCACCATTAAATCCTCCTAAATCCCATCCCCAGAAAGGAATTCCAGACATACTGCAGCTTAAACCGGCATTAACAGAAGCTCTGAAGGCCTCATAAGTTGAACGTTCATCTCCGGCCCAATGGATAGGATATTTCTGAGCACCTGAATAACCCGCTCTGCTAAAGGTAACACCACCATCACTTACATACTGCTTTACAAGCTCATGGTAGCTGCCGATATAATCATTAGGATATTGGTTTCTCATTTCAGCCCCTGTTCTGCCATCGTTAAATAATAGATCAGCACCATAGATGCATTCACCACCATCTGTTTTAAACCCATCAATACCTATATCTTTAAGTAAATAAAGTCTTTTATTAAACCACCATTCTTTTGCTTCTGGATTAGTAAAATCAGGTACCAAACTATTTTTAAACCATTCATAATATGGTATATAATATGGATTTCCATCTTTATATTTAACATGATATCCTTTTTCCAGCATCACTCTTTCATCCTCATCTCTTTGTCCATGAGCAATACCATCCATAAACCTTTGAACCGGAGCCTGCCATAATAAAACCTTAATACCCTCATTATGCAGATCCTCTACCATTTTTTTAGGATCAGACCATCTTCCCCACTGAGGGAATTTGTAATCTTCATATCTTAAGTAATCCTCTCCATTTTTAACTTCATACTGAGCATCATTAAAAATATAAAAAGTAGCCTCATCACTCCACTGCTCCAGAACAAGTACAGTTGCAGTAATTTCGTGCTGCTTTGTTAACTCGAGCTGCTTATAGGTTTCAGCCTGACTATCCCAGTTATTGCTGGACATCCATGGTCCAAAAGCCCATTTAGGAGGTAATACAGGTTTTTCATTGACTGTACAGAAAGCTTGAAGAATTTCCTTTGGTTTTCCAAAGAATAAATATGTGTCCAGACTCTGCTTATTATTATCCAATTCAATGGTTATTTCAAATAAATCTGAAAGTCTGTCACAAAATCCAAATTTTGAATAGCAGGATGTATCTAAAAAAACGCCATAGCCTTTTGAATTTATAACAAACGGAACAGGTATATAGGTTTTTAGTCCCTGATCCCTGTATTGATTATAAACATAATTATCAATCTGCTTCCCCCTATATTCAATAGCTGAATATCGTTCTCCCATACCGAAAAACCGCTCATCACTATTGGATAAAAATTTATATCGTAGCTGATAAATATTTCCATTTTTATCCATTAATACCTCAATAAAGCTCTCTCCATGCTGGCTATAGCTTTTTATTATATTATTATTAAATTCATCAAATATGTTTAAATGGATTTCACCTGTATCAAATTCAAAGGTTTTATTCTTTATTTGCATAAATTGATTTACTTTAATAGATTCTTCAGTTGTAATAATATCCATCTTCTTATTATTTGAAAAGGATATTTTAATTATTTTCTCATCAATTCCTTTTATTTCTAGACTAGCTGAAGCAGAACTAATTGGTAGAGAAAAATTTGTATAGATACTGTCATTTGTTTTTGAAATATTTAAGATGCGTTCTACTGGCATCCAATCTCTCACATCAAACTGATAAGATTCAGATTCAGCCATTATTTCACCATCCTCTACCACAAACCTGTATTCGACTAGATCCCCAAATTCAAAATCAGGCAGATTTACTGTCCAATATCTTTCTCCATCATGACTATCTTCTACTTTCATAGCAACTCTTTCAAAGCCTCCATCATTTCTACGATAGTCAATATAGGCTTTCTGGCCCTGATTAAATGGCTGGGTAATCATCCTGACAACAACCTGCTCACCCTTTACAGGATTGGCTGGTATTCTAACAGTGTTTTCTTTTTTATAGGGATTACCATTTCCAGCGCCATTATGAATAAAACAAATACTTTCATCACTTCTTATTCCTATTTTTTCTTTCAAGCCAATATTTGTTCTGGCAATTCCATATAATATATAGCTTAAGTAACTCTCTTCAATTTCTTCATTGTGGTTTTCCATATCATATTGATAATATATATCTTCCAAAGCAGTTGAAGGATCAACTACCATTAATTTTCCAAATTTATTCCATGTATTTTCAACAGAATTCAACAGCTTCTTCGCCCTTGCAATATCTCCTTTTTCAGAATAATACCAGGACATCAGACAGGTTAAATCACTTCGAACGCAGCCTCCAAAATATTTATCTCCGGCTGAAAATCTGACCCCTTCTGTGACAAGGTCATTTTCTAAAACTTTAATTGTCTCCACAAGTATCTGATTCCCTGCATCCAATAAACCGAAGGGTACCGCTATCATAGAAATATCTCCATATACTTCCTTGCTGCCAAGCATACTTACTACTTTGCCCTGGTTTAAAAATCTCTTAAACATAAATGCCCTTATTTCTATTAACAATTCCTGTGCTTTTTCACTCTTAAATGTATTATTAATGTTTTTCACAGCACCATAAATAATAGCCAGATTATTTAAATAAACTCCCTCATTTAATGTACCTAACCAATTTTTAACAGGTATTAGCCAATTGCGAGAAAAATTTTCTATAGCCGAATTAATTTGTATTTTATATTCTTCAATCAGATTATGTTCACCTGAAATATTAACATATTCACCCAGAATCCAAAGACACCATGCTGCTTCCTCACTTCTAGTCTCTAATTCAGTCAATCTTCCAACTATATGATGAATATAAGGTTTTAGTTCCTTTGCTTTATTATTTTTCAATAAATAATAAAGCGTAAGAGCAGAATCTCTGACACCTAATTCTTTATTATTAAAAATGAATCGTTCTTCATTTAATGACTCTTTAATTTTCTTATGGTATAATTTCTCAAGCATCATGAGAAACCCTCCTGTTTTGCATAAAAATATATTTTATTAAGAATGAGACATGGGTGAGACATGGGGACGGTTCGTCTGTCTCACATGTTTTTCGTGAGACTGAGGAACCGTCCCCATGTCTCATTCCTGATTGTCTCCAATTTCTTATTTTAATAACTCTTCAATCTTGGTTTTAGCATTATCCATGGCAGTTTGAACATCCTGTGCACCAAGTTTGGCTTTTTCAAGTTCATCACCTACTGCTGCGGTTAAGTCATTCCACTTTTCCGGAATAGGTCCTACAGGAGGCAGTACCAAGCTATCCAATGCATCTGTAACCACTTTCTTTGAGTTTGGAGGTGTCTGTTTATAATAGGCTTCCATAATATCATCATTATTTACAGCCGGTACACCCCAACCTTTTTCAATTCTCTTGGAAACTACATAATCACTAGATGACATGAATTTTATAAATTTCCATTTAGCTTCTGTATTTCCCGTCTTACTGGATGCAACCAATCCATCTGCAAAGAAATGATGTCCTTTTTGCGTATTTCCAGGCTCAAGGACTATATCCCACTCATCTGCCATATCATTAAATTTTGCAAAATTCCAGATACCTGTTCTAAACATTGCAAGTTTACCTGCTTTAAAAGCGTTAACATCTGCATCCGGTTGAGCAAATGTATCATCATTGAGCGGTGGAGATACCTTATATACATTGGCCTTATCCAGCATCCACTGAACAGCATCCACACATTCCTTGCTATTGATTGTAACAGTTTTATTATCTGCACTCCATATACTGCCACCATTCTGAGCAATAGTCTTATAAAATTCCCAGAATTGAATAGGTGAGTAAGTTCCCCATATGCCATTTTCAGCATCAGTTAACTTTTGTGCCGCTTCCAACTCATCTTTCCATGTCCATGAAGCAGTTGGATAATCTACACCCTTCTTATCAAATAATGTTTTATTATATAACATAACTACATCTGAATAGCTTTCACATACACCATATTGCTTGCCCTGATAATTAAAGGCATCATATGCAAGTTTTTTATAAATACTTGATTTGAAATTCTTATCATTAGCAATACTGGTTGATAAATCATCTAATACGCCCTTAGCCGCATAAGTTACAAAATTTTCATAGCCCAATTCGAATACGTCGGGAACTGCATTTCCTGAAGCCAGTACTGTCCCCAATTTTGTGAAATAATCACTGTATGCAAGAACTTCAAGTTCAATCTTGATTTTAGGATTTTGCTTTTGAAATTCTGCAATCATATCATTCAGTGTTTCTTCCTGTGCTCCACTTGCAGTATACTGCATAAACTTTAATGTCACTTCTTTTTCTTCTCCTCCAGGTGCTGTAGTTGGCTCTGAGGTCGCTGCTGCACTTTCTGAAGATTCAACTTTTTCAGGATTTGTGGCCACCTTCGTTGTGCCACAACCTGTAAACACTCCGAAAATCATGCATAGTGCTAGAATTGTTACTAATGTTCTTTTCATAAACCATTCGCTCCTTTTTTTTATTATTAGTTATATATGTTGCATAAAAGACATTACATGTAAGAAATATGCAACTTATAAACAGAGGTATATTATTTTGCAATATTTGAATAAGAAGTGTAAAATGTCTATTGCAAAAAATATAGGTTAATAAATTAGAGTTTAATAAAATCATACTATAAAGATAAGCTTTCAGTCATATTGGAAATGTAGACATACTGATGACTATGGCGAACTCCTTTAACTCCCCCCTTTATTTATAATTCTACACCATAAATTTTATATTATATTTATCCTTTTACACTACCCATGGTCAATCCTTTTATAAAATATTGTTGTGCAAATATATAGACAACTAAAATGGGAATGAAGCTAAGAACGTTACCCGCCATAAGAATATTCCATTCAGTTGACCACCTTCCTGTTAATTTTGTCAACCCCAGTGGTAATGTCATATATTCTTTGCTGCTGATAATAATAAGCGGCCAAAGATAATCATTCCATGAATACATAAATGTGAAAATTGCTAAAGTTGCTAATGCAGGTTTGCTAAGAGGTATAATAATACTAAAAAACACTTTGGTATAGGATGATCCATCCATATAGGCCGATTCCAATAATGAATTTGGAAGTGTCATAATATGCTGTCTCATTAGAAATGTTCCAAATGCGCTGAATACACCAGGTAATAGTAGAGAAATATATGTATCTACAAGATTCAGTTTAGAGAAAATAATAAATATAGGTGTAACCCTAACCTGAAGCGGAATCATCAAAGTAATCAGAAAGAACATGAACAGCGTATCTTTCCCTTTAAAGTCCATTTTTGCAAACACAAAAGCTCCCATTGTACAAAAAAGCATTTGCATTAACGAAGTAACTATAGATATCCAAATACTATTAAACATAAACCGATCAATAGGAAAATATTTCTTAATTTCTATAAAGTTACTAAAATTTAATTTTGATGGTAATAATGTCGGTGGCATTTTAACAACTTCCACACCATCCTTAAATGCACCAGCTATCATCCATAAAAACGGATAAACAAGAAAGATTGCACTGATGGTCAATATAATATAGATAATAGCTGTTTTCAAATAATCCTCACTCTTATGTGTCATAGTTTACCCACCTCTTTTGCAAAACATTTTGAAGTATTGTAACAATTAAAATAATACCAAACAGAACCAGTGATTGAGCAGATGCAAATCCCATTTTATAACCGCTGAACGCATTTTTATAGACCTGTTCCACAATTGTACTTGTGCTTCCTGCAGGTCCACCCTTTGTCATAACCATAACTTGATCAAACAATTGAAAAGAATTAATTAAAGAAATAATAACTACAAAGTATATGGACGGTGTCAATAACGGGAGTGTTATCCTGAAGAATCGCTGTAAAAAATTCGCTCCGTCAATTTCTGCAGCTTCATAATATTCAATAGAAATACCTTGCAATCCGGATAACAATATAGTTGCTACAAATCCAATATCCTTCCACACACTGGCAATAATAATGGCTGGCATGGCCCAGAAAAAATCCTGTAACCACACTGGTCCCTGAATGCCAATAATTGATAACAAATAATTTACTAAACCACTTTGTCCATTTAATAACCATCTCCACATTATAGAAACAGCAACCCAAGAAGTAATTACCGGTATAAAATATATAGCCCGATAGATTTTTATCCCTTTAATTCTTGTATCCAATAGTCCTGCTGATATAATTCCAAAACATAGTACTAGCGGTATATACCCTATAATAAATCTGAAAGTATTCTGAATAGCTTTAACTGAGTTATCATTTGTAAAAACTTTAATATAATTTTCCATCCCGATAAAATTAGGTTCCGTTAATAGATCCCAGTCTGTGAAGCTTAAAAATAGAGACTGGCAAATTGGTATTAGATAAAATAAAATGAGACCAAATATACTGGGAAACAAAAATACAGCTATAAATATTTTTTTGGTCAGTTTGTTTTCTCCCGCCACTCTGATTCTCCCCTCTTATTAAATTAATAAATATTCCTTTACGATGTGTCTTAGATAAGCTTTTTAATAGTTTGCCGCTCAACAATTTCAGTTTCTAATGATATGTCTTTGTTCTCTACATCCATACGCCCATCTATAACATTAATCAATACTTCTGCAGCCTTCAGGCCTTTGTTGAAAATATTCTGCTTAACCGTCGTTAACCTAGGTATAAACATTTTTGAAAAATAAACATCATCAAAACCAATAACCGAGATATCCTCAGGTACTTTCCTGCCAGATTCCTTTATGCCTCTCACTACCCCAAAAGCAATGATATCAGCGGTAGTATTTACTGCTGTTATTTCTGGATATGATTTGGCAATAATCTTTCCAGCTTCATATCCATATTCATATGAAACCGAATCCTCAAATATGTATTGTGACTTATAGAAAATATTGGCTTCTTTTAAGGCCCTTTTATACCCAAGAAATCGTTTTTCTACAACACCATCTTCTCTTATAGTACCTGTAACCAATGCGATATTCTTATGTCCCGAATCAATAAGGTATTTGGTACCAATATAGCCACCATGTTCATCATCAATACCGATATTATAAAAATCATTATCATTGATATAGCTATCGATTAACACTATTGGAATTTTAGCTTTTTTAACCTCATCATAAAAGCTCTCGTGATAGGCACCCATTATAATTGCGCCATCTATATTTCTTTGAGTTGTTACATCCAAATAAGTATTTCCTTTATCAACCCCAGAAAGAATCATATGATAGCCCATCTCTCTTACCTTTAATTCAATCCCGCTGACAATTTCACTGTAAAACGGATTTTCCAGTATTAATTGCTTGCTTTCTTCGGTTTGTGGAATAATGACACTGATAAGCTTTGATCGATTCTTTACCAAGCTGATTGCAGAAAAATTAGGTATATAGTTCAATTCTTTAATAGCATTTTGTATTTTTTCTATAGTTTCCTCTGATACTTTTCCCTCAACATTATTTAATACATATGAAACAGCTGCTGTAGAGACGCCTGCAAGCTTAGCAACATCTTTTATAGTAACTTTTCTCAATTTGTCGCCCCCTAGTGGTTTGTAAAGCTTCTTTTTCATAGTATTATTCAAAAGCTTTACAAATCCACATCCTATGTTTGTGGTCTGCATACCATAAACAACAAACGTTACAGACCACTAAGTTATTCGTTTAACCTTTACAAATATATTTTATTCTCATTTTTTGATATTGTCAATAGATTCTAAGAAATATTTACTAGTTTTTTAAAATTATTTTGAGCATAATATGTAATAATCACCAAATAAAGACGAGTTGATATATGTGTTAGGGAGTTTTTTTCAGTTTCTTAGCTTAAACGTATAACTTGTCTAAAATTACTGCATTAATCTAATTTATTGTATCTTAATTTATATTAGACAGTCCCAAACCCAAAATTTATTTAACTTGCTGCTCACGATATTCAGAAGGGGTAACTCTAAAGAACTTTCTAAAACATTTTGAAAAATAACTCTGGCTTCCATAACCGACTTGATCGGAAATCTCACTAATCTTAATAGAATGATCTGAAATTAACTCTGCCGCCTTTTTCATTCTTTGACTTGTCAAATATTCAACAAATGTCTCTCCTGTTTGCTGTTTAAACAATTGTCTTAGGTAATTTGGACTTATATATAGCATGGATGCTGCATAATCCAAATTAAATTCCTCATTACTAAGATTTTCCGATGTAATGAACTTAAGCTTTTCAATTATACTGCTGCTTTGCCCCTCTTTTATCTGTAAAATCTCTTCAATGGTTAATTCAACAAAACGCTGCAATAACTTATGCAATTCATACAAAGTATCGGCTTTTTGTATCTGTTCGTAGGGACTAATATTTTGATGGTATAAAAAGTAGCTTTTTCCTTTTGATTCCTCTATGTATCTTTGCATCACCAAAACCACTTCTATCATGTCTGTTTTTATAAAATTAGGTTCCATTATGCAATTATGTTTATAATATTCAAAGATTGCTTCAATTTTTTTTACAGCCTCTTCTCCATATCCTATCTTGGTATTTAAAATAACCTCTTTTATTAATTGTGAAGGTTTTTCATATGTCTTAGTTCCGTTTAAAAATATCTCGTCATAATGGATAACTGTATTTGCTTCACTTGCAAAACTATAGGCCATGGCTTCTTTAGCCTCACAGTAAGCCAATGGTAATTTTAAAATATCTTCATACAATTTTCCAATAGATGCATGTATAAGAACATTATAGTGAGCTGCCATACTGTCAATTAGTTTTGATAAACTTTTATTTATACTTTGAAAAAATAAGTGCTTATGCTCATAACAACCGCATAAAATAATACCTAATTGATTGTCCGAAATCCCAAAAACATAAGTTTTAATATCTGTGCCAAATAGTTGCCCTACCGTGTCCATTAAAAAGAACTGTATAAGTTCTTCTTTTGAGATATCTTTTGGTCTGCTTGCTTTCTGGTTATTTACCTTTATAATAGCAGCGCTATAGTAACTTGCAAAAACATCTAAATTTAAAAAGTTACTTTTATACAGAACATCTTCTAAAGTTAAATGATTTGAAACCAGATCAATGTAAAATCTTTCTCTAACAATAGGCATACTCTCTTCTAAGCGTTTTTGCAAGTTTTTCATATTATTAAAAAAATTCTTCTGCTTATCAAGACTCTCTTTAACCGTTAACAAAATTTTTTCAAGCTTTTGGGGTAAGAAAGGTTTTAATAAGTAATCTGATACATCCAGTCTCATGGCACTTTGCGCATATGTAAATTCATCATGTCCGCTAATAATAATAATTCGAACCCCTGAATATCTTTTTCTTAATTCCTTAATCAATTGAATGCCATCCATTTCCGGCATTAAAACATCAGTAATCACGATATCAGGTTCACAATCCTTGCAAAGCTCTAAAGCCTGTACACCATTTTTTGCTACTCCTATAATTTCCAAATCTGCATCCCATTTTTTCACATGTTTAAGAATACCGTTTCTTATAATCTCTTCATCGTCAACAACAAGTATTTTATACAACCTGTTCTACCCCCTTTATATCTTTTGCATAAAGTGCAGGTAATAAAATAATTGCATGGGTACCTACCAAATATTCACTTTGCAATCTAAGTCCATATTGATTACCATAAAACAATTTGATACGTTCATTTACATTAAATATCCCGTATCCTTCAGTTTCAACCTTTTCTCCACTCAATAGCTTTCTATTAATAATATCCAATGTCTTTTTATCAATTCCTGCACCGTTATCATATACTACCAGTTCCAGTTCTTTGTTGGAACCGACAAAAGAAACACTGATATTAATTTCTCCCCGGCCGCTCTTATTTTTAATTCCATGATAAATAGCATTTTCAACTAGGGGCTGTAGTATTAGTTTTATAGTTGCATATTCCCTGACCTCCTCATCTATGTCAAAGTTATATTGTAGTTTATCACCATACCGATACTTCTGAATAGCAAGATATTTTTCAACATGCTTAATTTCCTCTCGTAATGATATAACTTCCCGGCCTCTACTTAAAGCAATGCGATAAAACTCTCCCAAACCAGAGGCTATTTGACAAATATCATTTGCTTCCCGGTCATTAGCCATCCAGGTAATAGCTGCAAGTGTATTATATAAAAAATGCGGATTAATTTGAGCTTGTAAAGCTTTTAATTCAGCTGTTCTTTTTAGTTCTTGTTCTTCTTCCACTTTCTTTTTCTCAAGCTCAAGCTCTTTGATCGTTAAATTTAGGCGTTCTATTAAGTCCCTGATTTTATATATCATAAAATTAAAGCTTTTCCCCAACCGACCGACTTCATTTTCATTTGTATAAGAGCACTGAACATTAAAATCTCCATCGGTAACTTTATAGATGGTATTTTCAACTAACTTTAATGGTTTTACAATAGCCATACTCAGAAAAACAGAAATTACAATGCAAACCAGAATACTGGTAATTGATATTATGTAAATAAAATTTCTAAGACCTTTAAGGTTTTTTAATAAAGCATCTTCTGATTGAATATTTACAACAAACCACGGTACAACCTTAAGAGACTGAGAGGTTATCAAATAGTCATTTATATTCAAATTATAGTAGTCATTTTCATTTTTTCTAGAAATAATTTCATGAAAAGCCTGTTTATTAGAAAGAACCTTAGCAACAATATTCGAATCTGTACTTACTAGTACATCACCAAATTGATTGATTAGAATCATCTCATTATCATTATTTATTTTTGTGTTTTTTAAATAAGTCTGCATC
>CAYYEC010000005.1:0-23159 GCA_964470745.1 uncultured Eubacteriales bacterium
ATTAGAGGAGGTCTTATTATGAGGATAATACTATATACAGGAAAAGGTGGAGTAGGAAAAACGAGTGTAGCGGCATCAACAGCTGTGAAGAGTGCAAAGGAAGGATTAAAAACTTTAGTGGTAAGTACTGACCCGGCTCATAGTCTTGGAGATTCATTTGATATGCAATTAAGCCCTGAACCAATAGAGATAAGTAAAAACTTGTGGGCACAGGAAATTGATACAATACACGAGGTTGAAAATGGCTGGGGAAAGGTACAGGAATATTTGACAAGTTTATTTACAGCTAAAGCAATAAAGGATATTACTACAGAAGAGCTAACTGTTTTTCCGGGTATAGAGGATTTATTAAGTCTTCTAAGAATATTAGGATACTATAAAGAAAAGACCTATGATGTAATAATAATTGATTGTGCCCCAACTGGTGAGACACTTGCACTTTTGAGCTTTCCGGATATGCTTAGATGGTGGATGGATAAATTATTCCCAATAAAAAGAAAAGCTATGAAGATAGTAAAGCCTGTAGTTCAGCCATTGCTGGGAGTTCCTCTTCCATCAGATAGTGTCATGGGCGAAATTGAGAATATATATGGTCAGCTAGATGAAATGAGGCAAATATTATCTGACAGAGAAATAACAAGTGTTAGAATAGTCATGAATCCTGAGAAGATGGTTATAAAAGAAGCACAGAGAAGCTTTACCTATCTGAATATATATGACTTCAATATAGATGCTATTGTGGTTAACAAGGTAATACCTGAAAATGTTTCCGATAATTATTTCAGTGTATGGAAAGATATACAAAAGAAATATAAAGAAATGATTGTTGAAAGATTTGCGCCTATTCCAATCTATTACGCGCCACTTTTTGATCAGGAAGTTGTGGGAGTTGAGATGTTAAATAAGATGGGTGATGAAGTATTCAAAAAAGAAAATCCTATTGAAATTAAATATAATATTAGGACACAAAGTGTAAAAAAAGAAGACAAAGAATATGTTTTATCAATTTATATGCCTTTTGCAGATAAAAAGGATTTATCATTAAACCAAAAGGGAGATGAAATAATTATAAAAGCGGGTAATGTCAAGAGAAATATAACTTTACCCAGAACACTTCAAAGCTTGACTGTTAAGGGTGCCAAATTTAAAGAAGATACATTGAATATAAGATTCGGTGGTGAGGATAGTGAGTAATTTGATTTTAAAAGAAATAATAAAATTTAAGCTGAAAATGGCGGATAAAGTTATAAATAAGCTGCCTGATGAGATAAGAGCGCCTATAACAAGACACAAAGACTCTTTTATCGAATCCTTAAGGGAAGCTGTGGATGAATATGGAGGGGGAGATGAAAAGAAGAAAGGGAATAAAGGTTTGAATAATATAGATATTGAGTAAGTGATTGTTTATATGTATTTGATAACTTACAATAGTGAGAAATAGTCTTAGATATCTTAAAATATAAGGATATCTAAGACTTTTTTTTTGAGATAATATGGATAAAAATCATTGATTTCCAATTGTACAAAATGTATACTTAAAGATGAATTTTATGGTAATACATAGAAAAAATATAGATTTTGTATATTTTATAATAAAATTTCATTTTAGGGGGACAATTTAATGAAGCATTATAAAGTTGTTTTATCAGTTATTCTGGTATTTCTATTGATTTTTAGTCAAATAACACCTATATTTGCAGAGATATTAAGTGTGACTGCAGCAATAATAGACAAGACGGATAATTATACAAAGGTGAGGGCTACAGTTACATCTGATGTATATAGAGATTTACAGGACGGAGCAGCAAGTGTAAGCTATTCTGTTTATAGAGATGAAGAAAATGTTGGTTATGACAATAATACATATTCGGTTGGAGAAGTTGTGAGTGTAGGTGGAGGGGTTTATAGCAGGGATTATGAGTTTACAGTTGATAAGGATGATTATAGTTTGAATGGCGATTATTCTGCTGTTGTAAGTGCTGTATATGGGGGAGATTGTAAGGTTGATGAAGTAGATATTTTTGGCATAGATAGTTATGATGACGGCAGTGAGTATAATACTGCTACCACAATTTATGAAAATATAGAATATAATAAAGCAATAGATTTTTCAGGAGACAAGGATTATTTCAAATTTATACCTACTTTATCAGGAGGATATTGTATTGAGACATTTGGAAGTACTAATACTACTGGTGAATTAACAGAAACTTATATGTCGAATTGGGGTTATTGGGTTTCAAATATTCATATTATTGATTACAATAGTGGTAACTCTAATAATTTTAAAATACAATACCAATTGGAAGCAGGAAAAGAATACTACATTAAAGTATATCACAGTTATTATTATAGTACAGGAGATTACACTTTAAAAATCACAAAAATTCAGAATGACCATGGTGATGGATATGATTCTGCATCAGAAGTATTTGAAGACCAAGAAGTTCAGGGGAGTATTCAATTTATAAAAAATCAGGATTATTTTAGTTTTACTCTTGCACAGGATGGAGATTATACTATTAGACAATTATCAGGAATAAATTGTAATGCATATCTTTATGATAATAATGGAAATTGGCAGAATTGGGGAGACGGAAGTAAAAACAATTTTGAGATAATTCATCAATTAAAATCTGGTCAAACTTATAATGTTATGATTAAAGCAGTAGAACAAGAAGATACTGGAACATACAGCTTTAAGATTCAAAAATTAACCAAAATAAAAGGAATTATATCATTACCGGCAGATGCTCCTGCTAATGAGGCAAAAGGAATCAGAGTATTTGCTGAAAACGAAAATTATATCAGTTCTACTTATGCATATAATTACCCATATTATAACAATTATTTAAATATAGATAATGGGCAGAATTCTGTAGCATATGCTGTTTATGTACCAGAAGAGACAGGGTTTACAGTAAAACTGACAACATGGGATAACAGATATGAAGGAGAATTGTATTATGGGTTAGATAGTGAGGTTCAAAGTTTAAATGAAGCGGCTCAAATAGATACTTCATTTGGTGAGATGGAAAATATAAATATAGAATTAAAGTCAAAAAAATGTATTTCGGGAAGTATTGCGTTACCGAAGTATATGGACATTAAAATAGTTGCAAGTAATAATGATAATACCTTTGAAACATGGGTATATAATTATGAAGATAAGGAGACTGTAAGTTATTCTGTTTATGTTTCCAAGGATGAAGGATATACAGTTAGATATGTTTTGCCGGATTGGAGCAGTTTGGAAGATGACTATTTATCAGACTATTATTATAGCAGTGATGGTATGGTAAAAGACTTAGAGTTGGCGACAAGGTTGGATATGAGAGAAAACCATATTGAAAATATTAATCTTCAGCTTGTTCCGGTAATAAAAGTTACCGGAGTTGAAATAAACAAAGAAAAAGTTGATGTAATGCTTGGAAGGAGTGAAAGCATATTAGCACAGGTAACACCTTCAAATGCATCATATCCGGAGATTGAATGGACTTCCTTAAATAGTTATATTGCAAGTGTAGATAGTAGTGGAAAGGTAAATGGGAATGCATTAGGGACAACAAAAGTTAGAGCATGGAGTGTATCAAATCAGGTATACTTTGCAGATTGTGAGGTCAATGTTATACCGGTACCGGTAACTGGTATAGATATAGATAAGAATGAATTGATACTTGAAGAAACTACATCTGAACAATTAACAGCTTCTATTTTACCTGCGGATGCTACAAACAAAAATGTGATATGGTCTTCTGCTGACGCTAATATAGCGACAGTGTCACAAAACGGATTAGTAAAAGCGGTATCTAAAGGAACAACAACAATTAGGGCAAGTAGTGTTGCCGATTCAGTATATGATGAAGAATATAATGATGAATGTTCAGTAACAGTAATTGAGCTACAGCCAAGATCAATAAGCGGTATTATTTCTTTACCTGATGGAGAAGTTGCTCCAGAGGGTGGACTGAATTTATCAGTTTCAGCTTCTGTTTATGCTGACCAGCCAGGCACAGCTATACAGCTTGCAATACCCGAAGGAAACAATTCTGTTGAGTACACAATTAATAATTTGCTGCCTCAAATAGATTATTATGTATATTACAATATAGATTTTGGAAAAGGCTATAATCCAAAAGGGTATTACGGAGAAAATGGTACTCAGGTTAATTCAAGTTCTTCTAATTTAATAAGATTAGATAGTAATGCAGTAGATATAAATTTAACATTAATTAAAGATGACCATGGAAATGATTTTAGCACAGCAACAACAATACAGGAAAATGTTGAATTGCAATCAAAAATTGATTATGTTGGAGATAAAGACTATTTTCAGTTTACACTGGAAAGTGATGGAGTGTATATAGTTGAAACAAAAGATAGCAGTATTGACATGTATGGCTATTTGTATGATAGTAATCAGAATTTAATTGATTCAGATGATGATGGTGGGAGTGGAGTAAATTTTTCAATTGCATATGAAATGAAAGCCGGAGAATCTTATTATATAAGGGCAGAAAGATTAGGAAATTATGGTACAGGAAATTATACATTAGTAGTAAATAAAGCTGAAGATGATTTTGGTAATAGTTTTGAAAGTGCTTCAGATATAGAACTGGAAAAAGAGTATGCTGGAACTATAAATTATAATAATGATAATGACTACTTTACTTTTGTTCCTGAAAGTGATGGATATTATTATATAAAAAGAATTTCTGGAGATTACTGCTACACATATTTATACGATGAAAACCAGAATTATTTAAATTACAATTATGGATTTGGAATAAAGTATGAATTGAAAGTAGGGAAAAGATATTATTTAAAAGTATATTCTTCTAGTATAAGAGATTATGGATTTAAAATAGAAAGAATGAAATCAGTAAAAGGAACAATATCACTTCCTGATGGTGCGGATTCAACAAATAGCATAAACAATATATCTATATGTGCAAATAATAATAACTATAATACACAATGTACAGTAAGTATTCCGCAAGGTCAAAGCTCGGTTGCATACACAGTATATGTACCGGCAGATGATGAGTATAAAATAAGTTTTTACGTATCGGATTATAAATTTGTGTCAAATGGATACTATTCTGAAAGTGGAACAGTGAGGGATTCAAATGATGCAAGCTTTATAGATGTATATGAAGATGCTGACGATATTAATTTGGTTTTAGAACCTAAAAAGGTTATAACAGGAACAATATCTTTACCAGAAGGAGAAACAGCATCAAGTATTTATAATATAAATGTATATGCTTCTAATGGAATCTTTGATGGAAATAGTTACATAAGTAATAAGTATAAATATATATACATACCTAATGGCAAAAGTTCAGTTGCATATTCTGTATATGTTCCAGAAAATGAAGGATATACTGTAAAATATGCTATTGAAGGGTCTAGTGGTACATACGAGTCAGACTGTTATTACAGCCAAAATGGCACAGTAAGTTTTGAAAATCAAGCTGATAAAATTGATGTTGGGGAAGATGGAATCAACGACATAAATTTAACATTAAAACCTCAAAGACAAATAGGTGGAACAGTATCACTTCCAAAAGGTATATCTGATAATATATGGATAGATATTTATTTAAACAGCTCAAATTGCAACTATAGTGGAAGCTTATATTTATATGGTGGAAAAAGTACCAATTTTACATTCAATGTAAAAGCTGATACAGACTACAAATTAAGATACTCAGTATACCATAATATGCTGGACACAAATATGTACTACTCCGATACAGGAGCAGTAAAAGATGAAAGTAATGCTGTATTATTGGATGTAACTGATGGAAGCATTACATACATTGATTTTGTAATTTCTGCAAGAAAAGCAATAAAAGGGACAATAGCCTTGCCTGATGGTGAAATAGCGAATAGTGATATAAATAATATAAGAGTTGAAGTTTCAAATGATAATTATCCGACTTACTATCAATATGTAGATATATTAGAAGGTCAAAACTCAGTCAGCTACTCTGTTTATGTTCCAGCAGATGAAAATTATACTGTAAAGTATATTGTAGGTTCAAGTTATGGGTACGAGTCAGGATATTATTATAGCGATAGTGGAATGGTACAAGATAAAGCAGATGCTGCGAAATTTATTGTAGATGGACAGAATATCGAAAATATAAATTTAGAACTTGTTAAACATATAGATGTAGAAGAAGTTATACTAAGTGAAAATGAAATAACTTTATCGGTAGGCGATGAACAGCAGTTAATTGCTGCTGTACTACCTGAGAATGCAACTAATAAGAATATATATTGGATATCTGATAACACAAGTATAGCCTCAGTATCTTCAGATGGAGTTATAACAGCTTTAAGAGCAGGTACAACAAAAATTAAAGTTGTAAGCTTAGAGTCTAGCAGCATATTTGCAGAATGTTTAGTTAATATAACAGAAGATAGCCTGAAACTTAATGCATCAAGCATCAATATGAAAATTGGAGAAATCAAAGCCCTTATAGCACAGGCAATATTAAATGAAGAAGAATATACCGATATAGTATGGAGTTCAAGTAATGAATCAATAGCAACTGTTTCACAGGATGGAAGCGTAGAAGCTAAAGCAGAAGGAACTGCAATAATAAAAGCAGAATGTAAAGATTCAAGTGATATATATGCAGAGTGTATTGTAAATGTATATGAAAATCTCGTTACAATTGATGCGGTTGAATGGGAAGTTAATGAGGAGCTTAGATCATATTACCTAAAAAGTATAACATATGGTAATGGGATATTTGTAGGTGTTGGAGAAAGTGGTGTAATTAGAACATCAGAAGATGGTGTAACATGGATAAATCAAAATTTATATAGTAATGTTGATTTTAATAAAGTAATTTGGAACGGAAACCAGTTTGTTGCTATTGGCGATTTTGCATCAATTCTTGTATCTGATGATGGAGAAAACTGGACTATAGTTAATTTCCCGAATGGTGACTATTTTAATGGTATTAAGGATATTATTTGGAATGGATATATGTATATAGCTGTGGGAGATAATGGAACAATATTAAACTCTATTGATGGCAATGAATGGACAAAAAATAATTTAGATGATTTATATTTTATGTATAATTTTACAAGTGTTACTTGGAATGGTACTTATTTTATAGCTATATCAAGAGAGGGTATATTTAAGTCATCTAATGGGATAGATTGGGAAAAATTCTACAATGAATTGTATTTAGATTTTAGTGAAATAATGTGGACAGGAAAGACATTTATTGGAATTTATCAAAATGAATTATACAAATCTTATGATGGTATTGAGTGGGAAAGAGTTTTATGGACAGAAACATTTTTTGAAGATTTATATTGTGACTCAAATAATTACTATGCTTTAGGAGAAGGAGATAAAATATACGTTTCATCTGATGGTGAAGAATGGGAAGCTATAGAATTAAACCAAGAATATACATTTAAGGATATTATATCCAATGAAAACAAAATTGTTTCTATTGGATACAATGGAGACATACACACTTCACAAGATTATATTTATTGGAATACATATAAGGTTGGACTTCAAACAAATTTAAAGGATATTATCTGGACAGGCGAAAAATTTATAGCTATTGGTAATAATAACAATAAAATAATTACTTCTACAGATGGAGTTAATTGGTCAAAATTTGAAATTGAAGATTCTGGATTTTTAAACGCTATAGCATATGGAAATGATAGATATATTATTGTTGATGAGGATGGGAAAATATTTTCTTCTGTTGATGGGAAAGCATGGTCATATAGGGAGTATGATAATTCATTATATGATATTGCGTTTAATGGAGAAAAATTTGTAGCATGTGGTGAAGATGTATTACTGATATCAGAAGATGGAGAAAATTGGACGGAAGAATATATTCGATATGATATATACTTAAAAAATGTAATATGGGATGGTAACAAATTTATAGCTTCTGGATCTATATGGCGGGATGAAGGTGGAATAATTGTAACATCGACTGATGGAGTTAATTGGACAATTACTCCGCTAGAAGGCATCGTAGATATTTATTCAATTGCTTCAAATGGAAGTAACTACGTAATCAATGGATTAGCAGTTATTGAAAAGACTGAATATTATTCAAGATATTCTAGTGGAATATTTTATTCAAGTGATTTAATAAATTGGTATAAAACTAGTGAAAACATTAATTTTGATAAGGTAGAGTGGGATGGAAGAAACTTTGTGGGAATTGAGAATATGTATTTATATTACTCTGGCAATGGAGAAGATTGGGAGAGTAAATATTTAGGTACAAATGTAGATGTAAATGGAATAGCATGGGATGGTGAAAAATATATACTGGTTGGTGAACAAGGAAGTATTATAACTGGTTTAGTACAAGTAGAAAGAGTTGAAGTAGATAAAAGTAAAATAAGTATAGTAGTAAATGATACTAAGCAAATGGAAGCTAAAGTATACCCTTTAAATGCATTAAATAAAAACATTTCATGGTCTTCATTAAACCCTGATATAGCAACAGTATCCGATACAGGACTTGTAACAGCAGTAGGAGAAGGAACGGCTACAATAAGAGCTTTAAGTGAATCAAATCCACAAATATTTGATGAATGTGAAGTAACTGTAAATCCAATAGAAGTATCAAGAATAAGTTTAAACAAAACTACAACAAATATACAGGAAGGAAATACAGAGCAATTAACTGCTGTAATAACACCAGACAATGCAACAAATAAAAACATAATCTGGACATCAAACAATACTGATGTAGCGACAGTATCGGATACAGGACTTGTAACAGCAGTAGGAGAAGGAGAAACAACAATAACTGCAATTAGTGAATCAAATCTTGAAGTTATTGCTACATGTACAATTACAGTAACTGCAATGCCGGTATAAACGATTACAGTAGAAAGAGTTGAACTAAACAAAACTACAACAACCATAGAAGAAGGAACCACAGAGCAATTAACTGCTGCAATAACACCGGACAACGCAACAAATAAAACTATAACTTGGACATCAAGTAATAATGCTGTAGCAGCAGTATCGGATACAGGACTTATAACAGCTATTAGTGCAGGCACAGCTACAATAACTGTTGTCAGTTCAGAAAATCAAGAAATATATGACCAGTGCATCGTAATTGTAACTGCTAAAGCAACTGGTGAAGATAGTCCGTCTGGTGGCGGCAATCAAACTGGTGGTAGGTCTGTAGGAGGAGTACCCGGAGAAATAATTCCTGCAGATGAACCTAAAACTGACGAGGGTAAAAAGGCAAAAGAGAAAGGCAAGAAAATTGAAGAACTGCTTAACAAAGGAATTAATAAAGAAAATTTACCTCAAATGAAAGCTGCAGTAAAAGAACTTGTTTCATTAAAGCCGACGGATGAAAATGGAGCTGTTGAAGTAATGGACAGTGTTGCTCAAGCATCTAATAACTTCTCCGATTTGATAGAAAAAGAAAATGATGCATCTATACAAAAAGACTTAGTGCAGCAGGCTTCAGAGCTTATTGAATCAGTATCAGACAATATAAAACAAGTTAAGACAGAAGCAAAAGCAATTGAAGCGGTGGATAAGGTATCAAATATATTAGGTAGTGCAGCTAAAATGATACAGGCATCAAAATCTGATGAATCAAAAGAAATAATACTAGAAAAAATGGGTAATGCTATAAAGTCTGTATCTTATGCAATAGATATTATTGAGACTGAAAGCGAAATAATTAGTTGCGTAAATAAAGTAATTGAAAATACAACTGCTGTAGTAGGAGCAACTCATACAGCCCAAGCTAAACAAAAAGAGGAAAATACAATATTGGATTTACAATTAGTAGTTGAAAAAGCTGTTGCAAAGCTTGGAGAAAATACCTTTAATATTGAGGAAAGCGATGAAATATCAAAAGTCAGTATTGATAGTAATTTAGTAAATTCATTATTAGAGAAGATAAGCACAGTTATAGAAACTGCAAATCAATATGAAGGAAAATTAAAAGATAAAAATATTGATTTTGAAGTGGAAAAGAAAATAACAATAAAAGCAAATGCTTCTACCAATTCTAAAGCTATTGAAGTTGAGCTGCCAACAAATGTTTTGGATACAGCTAAGGAAAAAGGATTGAACAAAATTGAATTTGATACAGGTAATTCAATAATATCAATACCATCTGGAGCAGTTGAAACAGAGGATTCCAATAGCATGTCGTTATCAGTGAAAAGTATTAATAATGATAAACTTGAGGAAAGTATAAGGGAAACTGTTGGAAGTTCAAAAGTATATGATTTTAATTTAGACGTAGTAAAGAAATCAGGCGAAAAAGAGAAGGTTAGCAGGTTTAATAGCTTATTAGAGATTAAAGTTCCATATGATATAAAGAATGAAGAAGACCCTGAAAAGATTACAGTTTTTTATATTGATGATAGTGGAAAACTTACAAATCAAAATGGAGTATATGATGCTGAAACAAAAACAGTGAGATTTACTACAAACCACTTTAGTAAATATATGGTGAAAGAAAACAAAACTACATTTATTGATATTGATAATATCAGTTGGGCAAAAAGACAGATTGAGGTAATGGCATCTAAGGGTGTTATAAATGGATTTGGAGAAGGGATTTTTAACCCAAATGACAACATTACCAGGGCACAATTTGCTTCAATAATTGTAAATGCATTAAATATCAGTAATGAAGACGCTAAATGTGATTTTAAAGATGTAGAAGAAGGAAACTGGTATTATAATGCTGTAGCAGCAGCTGTAGACAAAGGATTGATTAAAGGTAATGCAGATGGTGCTTTTAGACCAAATGACAATATAACGAGACAGGATATGGCTGTAATAATCAGTAGAGCAATGAAGAAATATAAAAAAGTATTTAATTTAGGAAATAACATAAATGAACTGAAATTTTCAGATGAAAACGAAATTTCTGAGTATGCCCTGAATGCAATAACTTTATCGCAAAAATATAACATAATTAAAGGAATATCAAACGAAAAATTTGCACCAAAAGATTTTGCAACCAGAGCTCAAGCCACAGTAATAGTATACAGATTCTTTAATATGAAATAGTTGATAATATGATATTTAAGGGTATAATAGTAGAAGATGGATTTAGATAATAAATCCATCTTCTACTATTTACGCTCTTAGAATAGAAAGAAACAACAATGAGAGGGCTTGGAGCTTATGAGAAATAATTAATAAAGGAGAATAAACATATGATTAATGATTTAAACATAAATAATGAAAGACTGAAAAAACAACTGGATTTTATTATAGAAGTGGACAAACTAAAACAAATCTATAGACAAACTCTTTTAATGGATGGATCAAGAAATGAGAATGATGCTGAGCACTCCTGGCATCTTGCTCTAATGGCTATGTTATTATCAGAGCATGCAAACGGAGGGAATATAGATATGTCTAAAGTAATAAAAATGGTATTAATTCATGATATTATTGAAATTGATGCAGGTGACACATTTGCATATGATAAAAAGGGAAATGAAGATAAATATGAAAGAGAAAATATAGCAGCAGACAGATTATTTAATATATTACCGGAAGATCAAGCTATCGGGATGAGAGAGTTGTGGGAAGAATTTGAAGAGAAAAACACTCCAGAAGCTAAATTTGCTGCTTCATTAGATAGATTACAGCCAATGATCTGCAATTATTTAACAAATGGGCATACATGGCAGAAGCATAATGTAAGAAAACCTCAAGTACTGGAACGAAATGGTCATATCCAAAATGGCTCAACAGAGCTGTGGCGCTTTGGAGAAAAACTAATAAACAAGGCGGTTAAAAAAGGGTTTATGGACGAATAGTGTGATAGGAGACAGTTCTTTGACACATTTGAGCAAATGTGTCAAAGAACTGTCTCCTATCACATACTTGTTTTTTTACGATATTCTGAGGGAGTACATTTCATGTAGTTTTTAAAAGTATTTATAAAATAACTGAAGTTGTCAAAGCCTACCTCCATTGATATATCTAGTATTTTATTATTAGTACTTTCAAGCAAACTTGCAGATTTTCTGATTCTATAATAATTAATATATTCCACCGGAGTTTTTCTTACCATTTGTTTAAAAAAGCGGCAAAAATGGCCTTCGCTTAAATTCTGTAAAGAAGCTAATTCTTTTATATTAAGTTTTTTATTATAGTTTATTTGAATGTACTCTAACACATTTTTTAGTCTTTCTAATTTATAATTATTAGATATTGATTCATTACTTGATATTAAGCAGCTATTTGATATAGCTAAAGATAAAATAAGATAAATATATGCTTTAATTTGCAGCTCATATGTTGGGGCTTTTGACTTAAAGATATCAATTATCTTATTAGTATATAGTAAAATATCATTTTCCCAGTCCGATAATCCTTTTATATGTGAAGGAAGTAGAAATCTTTTTTGTATTAAAGGATCTAGATACTTTAATTGTAGAACATCATAAGAATTACTATATAGAAAAGCTGGGTTAAAAACTACAGCGTAAAAGTTGCATGAAGTTTTATTTGTGGTATATCCTGCATGAATTTCTCCACTATTGATAATTAATGCCTGCCCTTCATATACCTCATGGTATGTTGTGCCAATTTGAAAAATTCCTTTTCCTTTTGTCACTAATAATAATTCCAATTCATCATGCCAATGACAGCTGAAAATATCACTTCCAAAATAATAATCTCCATCATAAATATCAAGGGGAAGCATATCATTTCCGTGGATTCTATCTTCTTTTAATAAATTAATATCCATTATCTAGCCCTCTTTGAAAACATCAAAATAGTGTTATAAAAGGTTAAAATCCTGTAAGATATTTTGAGTTTGTATCAATATAATTATAATATAGTATCTAAACAATAACAATAGATTCTATTAAGGATTAAGTTTATTAATTTTGGTGTAAAGGAGAAGTCGTATGAAATTTTCTAATGGTCAATGGTTGGATAAGGATGGGCTGACAATATACAATCCGATGGAAGTGAGAGATGTAGAGATTAATTCAGATTCTCTTACAGTTTATGCCCCATATAAAGTAGTTAAGCATAGAGGTGATACCCTGAGTGCACCCGTGATAACTATGGAGTTTAGCTCACCTATGGAGGATATAATTCATGTAAAATTATATCATTTTAAAGGTATTAACTACAAAGGACCTGAGTTCGCAATAAACAATCAAGACGATGTAAAGATTGTAATTAAGGATAATGAGCAAGAAGCATCCTTATCCAGCGGTAAAATAAGTGTAAAAATCAATAAGAGGGATAACTGGGCTGTTGATTTCTACTATGATGGAGAACACTTGACGGGAAGTGGGCATAAGCATGCTGCTTATATTATAACAGAAGACAAGAAAACATATTTCAGAGATCAGCTGTCATTAGATGTTGGAGAATGTGTTTATGGATTAGGTGAAAGATTTACCCCATTTGTCAAAAACGGTCAAGTTATAGATATATGGAACGAAGATGGAGGAACCTGCAGCGAACAATCCTACAAAAACATACCTTTTTACATCACAAATAAAGGTTATGGAGTATTTGTAAATCATAGTGAACATGTTTCTTTTGAAGTTGCCTCGGAGAAAGTTGAAAGGGTTCAATTCAGTGTTCCGGGAGAATGCCTTGAGTACTATATAATTGGTGGAGGTTCACTCAATAAAGTTCTGGAGAATTATACGCAATTAACAGGAAAACCTGCATTACCTCCTGCATGGTCTTTTGGCCTTTGGCTTACAACATCTTTTACCACAAGCTATGATGAAGGAACTGTTAATAGTTTCATAGAAGGTATGATTGAAAGAGATATTCCACTGCAGGTATTCCATTTTGACTGCTTCTGGATGAAGGAATATCAATGGTGTGATTTTGAATGGGATAAAGAAGTGTTTCCAGACCCTGAGGGTATGTTAAAACGTTTAAAGGATAAAGGACTGAAAATATGTGTTTGGATTAATCCGTATATAGCTCAAAAATCAATACTTTTTGATGACGGTATGAAAAATGGCTACTTATTAAAGAATAAGGATGGTGATGTCTGGCAGTGGGATATGTGGCAGGCTGGAATGGGAATAGTTGATTTCACAAATCCGGATGCATGTAAATGGTTTGCCGGTAAACTTAAAAAGTTAATTGCAATGGGTGTTGACAGCTTTAAAACTGACTTTGGTGAACGTATTCCAACAGATGTAGTATACTTTGATGGGTCTGACTCTATGAAGATGCATAATTACTATACATATTTATACAATAAGGTAGTTTTTGAAGCACTAAAAGAAGAGCTGGGAGAAAAAGAAGCACTTGTCTTTGCAAGGTCTGCAACAGCAGGCTGCCAGCAATTCCCGGTACACTGGGGTGGAGACTGTACTGCAAACTATGCTTCAATGGCTGAAAGCCTTCGTGGAGGTCTATCCTTGTGCTTATCAGGATTTGGATTCTGGAGTCACGATATAAGTGGTTTTGAAAGTACGGCAACTCCTGATTTATATAAGCGTTGGGCTGCTTTTGGGTTATTATCTACTCACAGCAGACTTCATGGAAGTGAATCTTATAGAGTACCCTGGTTGTTTGATGATGAAGCGGTAGATGTTCTTAGGTATTTTACAAAGTTGAAATGCAGCTTAATGCCATATTTATTTAGTAGTGCATGTGAGACGACTAAAAAAGGTACTCCTATGATGAAGGCAATGATTTTGGAATTTTCAGACGATCCAACCTGCAATTATTTGGATCAACAATATATGCTTGGAAATTCACTACTGGTGGCACCAATCTTTAATGATAAAGGTATTGCAAATTATTATCTACCAAAAGGTAAATGGACTAATTATTTAACTGGAGAGGCCATTAAAGGCGGATGCTGGAAAAAAGAAACCCATAGTTATCTGAGTATACCACTTATGATAAGGGAAAATTCTATAATAGCAGTAGGTAATGTAGATAATCTGACAGAATATGATTATGCTGATGGAGTAAACTTTCAAATATTTGAATTAGCAGATGGATACAGTGCCATATCGGAACTATACAATGTCAGCGCGGAACTGGAAATGGAAGTTGAAGCTTTACGTAAGGATAATAAAATAGTTATAAGAGTGAATGGCAAGGGGGATAATTGGAGTGTATTATTGGTAAATATATCAAAAGTACAGTCTGTTAACGGTGGCTCATATGAAATAGAATCAAATGGAGTTAAATTGATACCAGATAAAGATTCTAAAGTTTTGGTGGTTAATTTATAAAATAGAAAAAAGTAATATATAATTATCTATATATAACGCACAAAAGATTTTACATTTTGTTTTTGTGCGCTTATATTACCTAAAGCTCTTATCGCAAAAATTTAATTATTCCTATGTAAATTCATTTTTGCGATTTATATAGTTTATTGATAGAATCTATAGAACTATGGTATAATCACTTCAAATCAACATTGATTTGGAGTGATTATTTTGTATAGAGAAATAAAAGATATAAAGCTTGCATTAAATTCAATATGTATATACAGAGATTTGTTTAAGAGTAAGGTTTTATGTAAGTTTTACAGCCTTATTGACTATATTTCCAAAGATGAAATTGAAATATCGGAGTTTCTTACAATATACAATAATTTTTTCGTTGAACTAATAAACTCTAATAAGAATTATTCCTTGAAGGATTATATTATTCATAATATTATTTATGATGAAAACCTATATTCTATAGAAATTGCAAAAGGAATAAACCCACATGAGTTAATAAAAAAATCAGTTTTAAACGATTTACATTATCTGAAGATTATTGCTGAATTTGAAGCATCAGTAATTAAAGAATATATCCTGGACAAGGTATGCAAAAGTTCATTTGAGATAGAAATAATTGCTAATTTGCCTGAATACAAGGGATATAAACAAAATGCCTCAGATTTAGATATTGTTAATGCTTTTTATGGCAGTAGAAATTGGAGAGAATGTTTAGAGCCACTATCTATATTTTATAAAAATAATGGTATAGGAGTTTTTGCAAAATACAAAGCATTTGTGTGGGAAAAAGAAGATAATAATTCTAAATTAAAAGGTATTGAAAATGCAGATCAAGTAAGATTTTCAGATCTTATAGGCTATGAATTGGAAAGGGAAAAGGTAGTACAAAATACGATTCATTTTCTAAAAGGTCGCCCTGCCAACAATATGCTTTTATATGGCGACAGGGGAACAGGAAAATCATCAACTGTTAAAGCTTTGATAAATGAATATTACAAAGATAGGCTTAGATTGATTGAGGTTCCTAAGAAAAGGCTGGTTGACTTTCCTAAGATAATTAGAAAGCTAACAGGGTTAAAACTTAAATTTATTATTTTTGTAGATGATCTGGCTTTTGAGGACAATGAGGAAAACTATACAGCATTAAAGGCAATCCTGGAAGGTGGTATAGAAAGTAAGCCCGAAAATGTTTTAATCTATGCAACTTCTAATAGAAGACATTTAATAAAAGAAAAATTTAGTGACAGAATGGGTCTTCAATCAAATAATATGGATGATGAGGTTCGAGCAGCTGACACAATGGAGGAAAAGCTTTCACTATCAGATAGATTTGGTATTACAGTAGTCTTTTCATCGCCGGATAAAAAGACTTATCTTAATATAGTAGATGGATTAGTGCAAAGAAGAGGGCTGATCATAGATAAAGAATCCTTGCATAAAGAAGCTATGAAATGGGAGCTCTGGTATAATGGAAGATCACCAAGAACCGCAAGACAATTCGTTGACTGGTTGGAAGGAAATCTGAACCAGGATGTGAAGGATTAATTGGATTTACAGGATTTTAAGAAGAATTAAAAAGATTATTTAAGATTGAGGGAGGCGTTAGTCAATGAAAGCAGTTATAACAGTCATAGGATCTGATAAGGTAGGGATAATTGCGGCTGTAAGCAATATTTTAGCTGATTGTAATGTAAATATACTTGATATATCGCAAACAATAATGCAGGACATATTTACAATGATAATGTTAGTGGATGTATCGGGAGCATGTATTGATTTTTCAGAACTTGTAGAAAAGCTTGAAAAGAAAGGTCAGGATTTATCTTTATCAATAAGAATACAGCATGAAGATATATTTAACTCAATGCACAGAATTTAGGCACTATAAAATATTTAGCTACTATTTTTCGCCGTGTAATTAGCCACAGATACTTACGAAAGGCGAAATTTATAGAATAGGTTAATATTTTACAAGCTATTAACGGAGGTTTTAAATATGATTTCACCTTTTGAGGTAATGGAAACCATTAAGATGATTCAGGAAGAAAATCTTGATGTTAGAACTATTACTATGGGAATATCTCTAAGAGATTGTTGCCATAGTGATGGTAATATTGCAAGACAAAAAATATATGATAAAATAACAAAATATGCCCAGAAGCTTGTTAAAACAGGTCAGGATATTGAGAAAGAATATGGGATACCAATTGTAAATAAACGAATATCGGTAACACCAATTTCTATTATAGCTGAAAGCAGCGATGAAGAGAATTATGTTAAATTTGCTGAAACTCTTGATAGAGCAGCAGATACTGTAGGTGTCAATTTTATAGGTGGCTTCTCAGCTTTAGTCCATAAAGGATATACTAAAGGTGATGAAAGATTAATAAGATCACTGCCTGTAGCTTTAAGTACAACAAATAAAGTTTGTGCTTCTGTAAATATTGCTACTACAAAATCAGGCATAAATATGGATGCTGTGAAGCAAATGGGAAGTATAATAAAGGAAGCTGCACTTCTTTCAGCAGATAATAATGGAATGGCATGTGCAAAGCTTGTAGTATTTGCAAATGTACCTGAAGATAATCCGTTTATGGCTGGAGCATTTCATGGTGTAGGTGAGCCGGAATGTGTAATAAATGTTGGAGTCAGTGGGCCTGGAGCGGTTGAAAGTGCTCTTAAAAAAGTTAAGGGTGCAGATTTTGAGACTGTATCGGAAACAATAAAAAAGACAGCATTTAAAATAACTAGGATGGGTCAGCTTGTAGCTAAGGAAGCTTCAAGAAGATTGGGCGTACAGTTTGGAATAGTTGATTTATCATTAGCACCTACTCCTGCAATTGGAGACAGTGTTGCACATATTTTAGAGTGTATGGGTTTGGAAAAATGCGGAACTCATGGTACCACAGCAGCTCTGGCTCTATTAAATGATGCTGTTAAAAAAGGTGGAGTAATGGCATCCTCTTATGTTGGAGGACTTAGTGGAGCTTTTATTCCTGTTAGCGAAGACGCTGGAATGATTGATGCAGTAAAATCCGGTGCTTTGAGTATTGATAAACTTGAAGCTATGACTTGTGTTTGCTCTGTTGGATTGGATATGATATGTGTTCCTGGGGATACAAGTGCTGAGACTATATCGGCAATTATTGCTGATGAAGCTGCAATAGGTGTAATAAATAGTAAAACTACAGCTGTTAGAATAATACCTGCTGTGGGTAAGAAGCTTGGAGATATGGTGGAATTCGGGGGACTATTAGGTTCAGGCCCAATAATGAAAGTTCATAATTTTAGCAGTAAAGAATTTATTAATAGAGGTGGAAGAATTCCAGCTCCTTTGCAGAGTTTAAGGAACTGATATAATATATATTGCAATATTTGAATTATAGATAACGAACCATAAAATTAAATTTATCAAAAATGTTAGGCGTTAGATAATATAGATGTCGAACTACATTTTAAAATTTAATTCTAGAGTTCGACATCTATAGTAATGTAAAAGGTTTATTATATAAAGATATTATTATACTGAAGTATTGAAAATGAGATATGGAGTTATTACTCATCTCTCATTTTCTTATGTTTTAGCCGCAAATACACTTAAATTCCTAACTTATTAAACTCCTTCAAGAATGATTCTCTAAGAGAAGTTTTTACATCATTTTCTGTGAAACTTGCCTCAACTCCATTCATAATACATTTTTTTATATCTGATAAAGTAAAATTTTTCTTATCCATTAGTATATTGTAAGTATGCTCTAAAGTAGTTCCAGACACAGTATTAGAATCAGTATTTATATTAACCAAAATGCCTTCATCCACATACCTCTTTATGGGATGACTCTCATAGGTTTCAACTTTGGTTTGGACATTAGAAACGATACACATTTCTAAAGGTATATTGTTTTCCTTAACAAAGTTAAATACGGAGGGGTCTCTATATGCAGTTACACCATGACCGATTCTTTCGGCATGTAGTTCTTCAACTGATGTAATAATATTTTTCGGAATTCCGGTTTCACCAGCATGTACTGTGATATGATATCCATATTCTTTAGCTCTTCTAAAAGCCTCTTTATGTATTTCAGGAGGATAATCTGCTTCATTTCCTGCAAGATCTATGCCTATGACACCTTTCCCAAGATACTTTTTGCCTTTTTCTACTAGGATCATACTTGTCTCAGGCGAATGATTGCGCATACATGTTAATATTAAATTGCATATTATTCCCCATTTATCTCTAGCATCATTTATTGCCTCTATACAGCTTTCAACAGCTTCTTCAAAAGTCATATCCTTCTCAAAATGATTGAAAGGAGCCCAACGTATTTCAACATACTTTACATTTTGCCTGGACATATCAGCAAGATATTCATAGGTTATTCGATATATGTAATCAGGTTTTTGCATTACCTGAATGTAAAAAGGAAACTTGGAAAGATATTCTTTTAGAGACTGGCAGTCAGGAGACACCTGAATTAAATGAATAAATTCATTCATATCGTAAGTCGGCAAATTAATGCCCTCCATTTTAGAAATATCAAGAATAGTTTGCGGTTTGATATTTCCATCTAAATGAGTATGTAACTCTATTTTAGGTATTTTTTTTAAGATTTCAGATATATTCATATATAATACTCCCTATAACTTATTTGTATTATTATAACATGAAAAGGATTTAATAACAATTGGGAAAAATAAAATTATTAGCTTTAATGCAACATATATATTAGAATTTGAAAAGATAGATTTAATTAATGGGTTATATAGAGGGAAAGAATTCCTGCCCCATTGCAGAGTTTTGAAATAAATATTTGTTTCCTTCCCCGTAACCTCTAATCAATATTATAGACCTAAATAGTTATATTTATACATTTAGCAATTGGTAAAACATTATTAATTACTGCATAGGTAGTTGGAAATTTTGTGCTTCCTGCTGTTGAATAGCTTGTTTTCCTTTTTCAACATATTCAGATTCTTTTGGGCTGAGCATGAAAAGTAACTGCTGCAGTTCTCCAACATGCCTTCTTTCATCATCAGCAATATGGTAAAGAACTTTCTTAACTCGCTCATCATTTGTTGCCATTGCATGGGATTCATATCCAATAATAGCTTCTAATTCTCCAGCCATATCTACTCTCAAGGCCTGTACCAGTTCTTCAGGAGACATCTGTCTGGGAATATTTGCTACAAAAGGGTTGCCTAGTATAGCCATCTTTATCACTCCTTTATATATTTCTAGGTAGTATTTGCTATTATAAATGATTCTATTCATTTTGAAAGCCAAAAGGAGACAGTTCCTTAATGGCTTTCAACTTTACATATTTAAAAATTTGAAATAAAACATTAAAAATTTGAAATACTTTAATTATTTAAATGTGTTAAGATTTAATTGTAGCAAATCAAAAAAATAAAGGAGGATGTTATTCAATGACAAAAAAATTAAGATCATTGTCTTTAGGGTTATGCATGGCTGTGATGGTTTCGGTATTTGCCGGATGTAGTGGTGGAACTACACCGTCTCCTTCAGGTAATGACAAATCTCAATCTTCAAACAATGAGAGTACAGAAAAAAGTACTGCAAAAAAAGCTGAAATAAGCTACATGAATTGGTATAACAACGAAACAGAGATTTCAGGAACTCAAGAGGTATTATCCAAATACAATTCTTCTCAAGATGATATAACTGTTAAATTGATTTCAGTTGCATATGATGACTATGTGACTAAACTTAATACCATGGCTTCATCAAATAGTTTACCTGATGTTGCTATGATGAATGAAGGTCAAGTTTTAAAATGGGCTGTAAATGGTAAATTGGCCGATGTTAGTGATATGTACAGTGGAGATGAAAAGCCATTAAATTCTCTTGCTTTTACATATAATGGAAAACCGGTTGCCTATAGTTCAGCTAATGAAGTATTGCTTCTTTACTACAATAAGAAAATGTTTGATGAAGCAGGAATAGCATATCCACCAGCAACAGCAGATAAAGCATGGACTTGGGACCAATTTGTAGATGTTGCAAAAAAACTTACAACTGACAAAAATGGAAAAACTCCTAATGATACTGGATTTGATCCTGGCAATATTGTAACATATGGCTGCAATTTTAACACAATATCATGGATGTGGCCTGTGCTGGCTCTTTCAAATGGTGGGGGAGTAATAAGCAAAGATGGTTCAGAGTTATTAATTGGTAAACAAGAGACTATTGAAGCAGCTCAGAAAATTGCTGATTTGAATCTGGTTGATCATGTAGCTCCATCTCCTGCAACATATTCAACGTTCCCTACATTGGATGTAACATTACTTTCAGGAAAAGTAGCTATGGCTACAAGTGGCCAATGGGAAATTGGAGTATCACTTAAGAATTCTTTAAAAGATGGTCTTGATTACGGTATTGGTGTCCTGCCAAAAATGAAGAAAGCAGTAACGTTAAATACTGGCGGTCCTACAGTAATTTTCAATACTTCTAAGAATCTTGATGCAGCTAAGACATTTTTGAAATGGTATAGTGCACCTGAAAATTCATGGACTTTAATTGAAACAGGAATTTGGATGCCGGTTGCCAAAAAATGGTATACTGAAGAAGACCTTATGAAGAAGTGGGTAGAAAATGAATATCATCCTCCGCTTAGTGAGTACAAACCTGCTGTTATTGATTATGCTTTAAATAATGCTGAACAAGTGCCATGGTACTACTACCCTGCATATCCTGAATTAGATACAGTAATAAGTGCGGGAATGGACCCTGTTTGGACAGGTAATAAAACAGCAGAAGAAGCAATTTCGAATGATATTTTACCGAAATGTCAGCAGATTTTTGATAAGAACAAATAAAAACATATGAAGTAAAGAGGTTGTTTCTACTGCCAATTTTGGTAGTAGAAACAACCTCTAATATTAAACTATTTATAGAGATTTTTCATATAGTAATTTTAATAGGAAGGACTGTGAAGAAAAGCTTATGCGTATGAATAGGACGACTAAGACTACAATTGTTGCTTACATGTGCCTAGCTCCAGCAATTTTAGGTTTACTAATTCTTTATGTAATACCTATAATTGGAGTTACAGTAATGAGTTTTACTGAATGGACGGGATTAAAGCCTCCGGAGTTTATTGGATTTGCAAATTATAAAAGTATATTTACTGAAGATTTTTATTTTGGCCAATCTGTACTTGTTACTATTTATTTTGCCTTGAGTTCTGTTATAGGAGGAATCGTTTATTCATTTGCAGTAGCAATGATGTTAACTAGGAATATCCCTGCTCGCGGTTTTTGGCGTTCAGTATATTTCATTCCATTTGTTGTACCGGCAATTGCTGCAAATGTTGTATGGTCATGGATTTATGATTCGAATTTTGGAGTATTGAATTATTTAAGAAATTTAGTGGGATTGAATAAATCTCTTTTCATAATGGGTGAAAAAACAGCGATTCCTTCGCTTGCTTTAATAGTTATATGGGGAACAGGAAATTTAATTGTTATATTTCTTGCTGGTCTTCAAAATGTACCAAAGACATATCTTGAAGCTGTAGAAATTGACGGTGGGAATGCATGGCATAAATTTAGAAATGTTACTATACCAATGATGACACCGATCATATTCTTTAACTTTTTAATGAGTACTATAATGAATTTACAAGTATTTATACCTGCCTTTGCTCTAACAAAAGGTGGTCCGAATAATCACACACTATTTTGGGCGTACTATATTTACAGGGAAGGTTTTATGAGAAATAATTTTGGTTATGCGAGTGCTCTTTCTTTACTATTTTTCATATTTGTTGCACTGATTACAGCATTAATATTTAGAACATCCAACAAATGGCTATTCTATGAGGGGGAGTGATTGAATGCCTGAAATTGAAGTTACAAGCTTACAAAAAAGCGTGAGA
>CAYYEC010000006.1:0-22350 GCA_964470745.1 uncultured Eubacteriales bacterium
GTGGTAATTTAGTTTTTGATGGAGAAAAAGAACTGATTGTATATAAAGATAATTCTATAGGAAAAAGTAGTACTTTAACAAATGGAGATAGGATTGAATACTTTATTTCGAAAGATAATAAGGTTGTATTTGTTAATGTGATTTCTAACAAATTAGATACACAATATATAGTGGCAAAGATAAAAGGTATAGATAATTCAAACTCTCAACTGGATATTTTGCCCCTTCTTGATCTTGAAGAACCTTATTTAGACTTGGACAAAAACAATTATAACTTTAACAATACTAATGGAACTGATACAACTTATACATATAGTAATAATGTTGATGTTCAGATTAATAATGAAAGTTATGGAATTGATAAATTAGAAGAGGATTCTGATGCTATTCTCACAATAGAAAACAACATGGTGAAATCAATAAAAATAGTAGACTTGACATTTATTGATGAGGAGAAAGGGATTGTCAGTGGAATAGTAGAAGATAATAATCCAAGTTTAGGATATATAACATTATATAATGAAGATGGTTCCGGAACCAGTTTGAAAGTTGCTGGAGAATTACTTGATAACAGAACCTACAATTATGCAAACCAGCGAGAAGCTCAGATATTTAAAAATAACGAAGTTGCTTCTATAGATGAGATACAAGTAGGTGACACAGTTTTTATTAAATTAGATGATAATGGAAATGTTGAAAGCATTAGCGGAATAGATAATTATATTTCAGCTTTTGGAAAAGTTCTCTCAATAGGTCCTACATATGTGTCTTTTCAATATGATGATGGAGATATACAATTGCTTAACATCGATGATTCAGTAAATATTGTTAGAGGTAACAGATATGCAGATTTAAGTGATATTGAAGATGGGGACAGGGTTAAACTATTACTTAGTAATACAAATAAATTTACAAAAATTAAAGAAATAAATATTGAAGGGAATAATCATCTTATTGCTCATATTTTTAAAGGGGAAATTTCTGATATAAACCAAGTTTCAAAGAAAATTGTTGTAAATAACATTAAGAAATTTAATGGAGAAAAATGGTTTGGTATTGAAAAAAAAGGATATTCTAATATAAAACTAGGAGATAAGTATAAAATATATTCAATAGATAATCAGTTACTTAATATAGATACTAAGTTAAGAGGTTTGGCTTATTTTGCAGTTGAAAAAGATTATGGCGGAGATGAAAAGATAATTAAGCTGGTACTTGCAAATAAAGATAATTATGAACAAATCTACTCTGATGAAATATCAAATGTTTCAAATGGAATAGGTAAACTGATTTTAGCTAATGAGAATGAAAATATTTATTTTGGAGATGGGTCAATTATTGTAAAAAACAATAAATTGGTTTCTGGTAGGAGTATCTCTATAGATGATTTAGTAAAAATAGTCTCAAATAGAGATAATGATACAGGAAAATATGATGCCGGGATTATCAAAATAGATAATAAGCCAGACTTGAATTTTGTTGAAATCTATAGAGGAAGAATAGAAAAGATTAATGAAGGGATAGATTTCACATTAGAGTCGTTTTCTCAAATGAATGGATTAAATTGGGAGTATTCTAATACCCCGAAAACATTTAATTTAAAGAATAGCACAAGAATAATTAACGATACAGGTACATTAAATAGTGATGAGTTTACAGATTTTGATGAAAGTGAATTTATTGATAGATCTGTATATGTATTATCTGATGGAATTAATGCTGTTATGGTAAATACAGTTCCTTATGGTGAGATTAATGTAAAGGGCGAAATATATCAAAAAATTGGTGAAACCAGAGGTGAAGACGGTATGGTATTGACCCAGCCAACCCAGATAACACTGATTAATAGTAAGATATATGATAATGAGGAATATATGTGGACTGATATGAAAGATAATACAGTAAATATTTTGGAAAACACTATAATACTAAAAGATGAAAAAATTGTGAAGTCGTCTGAGTTGGATAAAGGAGATATTATAAGAGTGATTAAGAATGATACAAGTACTACTGGAGATGGATACATTGTGATTGTGGAAAATTAGGGTAGAGGTTGAAGTTGAGATTAAGGCTGAGATTAAGATTAAGATGTAGAGTGAGAGTTCCGGTAGAAAGAGAAAATGAATTGGAAAAAATCAACTTTGGAAAGAGGAACTTTTTATTTGGGGGAGATTTAGATGTTGAATAAATTGGGAGTTGTAGCATTACCTGTTTTGTTAATTGCTTTTATCATGTCATCAACAAGTCTTGCATGGGAAGGCTATAATGGCTATGAAGGTGGAATTTCTTCAGGTTATAAAGAAGGACAAAAAGTTTTAACGATGGATTATAAGGAAGTTTGTTTTATAACTGGTGAACCAATAATTCTTAAAGGAGATTTGACTATAAAGAAATCTCTTAAACAAGATACTATAGCATCAACATATACATATAAATTATCAAATGATGATAGTTCAGTTACACTTACAAGAGTATTGTTATTTAATACAGAGCTAACAAAAAAAGATAATGGTCAGACAATTGAAGAAACAACCTTAAATAGCAAATCAAAACCAGTAGAAGTTATAAAAATAGATAGTGATACATACACTTTAAAATCCTATGATTATACCAGAACAAAAATAATAGATCCAAAGCCTGCAATAGACTATTACAGGGGAAATTTAAGAGGGCTTAAGACTTACCAGATTGGAACAAATGGCAGTGATGGAAGTGTAACAATAGAGATGACTGGCGATACCTATGGGTATGACCAATTTTGGGGAACATCTGAAGTCCAGGAATTAAAATATTATGTTGATATAGTAAGAAAACAAGATAAAAGTGAATATAAATGGGGTGGAAATGCTGATATAGTAATAGCTTCAAATATGAATAAAAGCTTTGAATATTACAATAATGAGCCGGATCAGATAAGCTTTGACGGGGGATATATATTAACTCAGGATAATGCTTCTGTTATGAAATATGATGCAAAATTTCCTGAAATAGATCAAAATGGTATACCTACGAATAATATTGTAGAATATAGTGACAGCATGGAAATTGATGGATTTCCAATACAAACTATGTTGGGAGTCCCAAATTTAAATCATTTAAGAGGTTACTGGTATGAAAATGACGTTAAGATATTATATAGCCTTAATGTTTTAAAGGAAGATAGTACTGAATTTAATCCTCAACAATATATAACACGCGCAGAGTTTGCTTCGGCTATTGCAGAAGCAGCAAAGCAAGCTCCAACAGATCCATATCTTTCAAGTAAAACTACTACAACAAGAACCAGTTCAAGAAGGAATCAAGTAGTTGAGGTGTCTCCATTTATAGACGTTGCCGTATCAGATCGATATTATTCTCAGATTAAAGCTGCTTATCAAAGGGGGCTGATTGCTGGAAGAGGAGAGGATAAATTTTCACCTGATGAATATTTGACTGTGGCAGATGCGTTAACAGTTTTTGTTAGAGCATTAGGTCTAGAAGGCTTAGCTCCAAACCCTGTTGCTGTAACTACATTTAAAGATAATGATAAAATACCAGGCTATGCAAGAAATGCTGCATATGTATCTCAAAGAATAGGATTGATCAAGGGTGATGATAAAGGATATTTATACCCCAATGATAATCTTACAAAGGCGAGAGCAGCAGCTCTTATAAACAGATTTATAAATTATATGAGAGAAGGAATTATAAAAGACTACAGAGAGCGTGCATTAAATTTTTAACAGAAAACTATAACAATTGTGGAATCAAAAGCCATATGCGAGAAATTGATTTTTTTGGCGACATAAATGATCGCCATTATTGTTTTATATATTGATTTGTGAGTTTTATGTGTTTTTTATAAATTTAGTTTTTATCTTTGCCGGAAATGTGATAAAATTAAATTTATGTAAAGATTAGATAAATGTATAATAAGGAATGTAAAGAGGGATATTTTTATGAATATTAAAGGATTTAAAAGACTAATAATAATTTTTTCAATTGTTAGTTTACTACTAACTCAGTCTGTATTTGGTCAGAGTCAGGTATCCACATCAATAGAAGATACTACAATAGAAGATACATCTAGTGAAAATGTAGATTTGGATTATCTAAAAAGCATTATAGATATGTTAAAGGAAAAATATAATGGACATATAAGTGATAGAGAGTTAATTGAAGGTGCTGTAAAAGGAATGTTTGATTCTTTGGATAAATATACAACCTTTTTTTCATTAAAAGAAGCAAACCAATTTTTAGGAGATATAAACGGTAAGTATCAAGGGATAGGTATTTCCATAGTACAGGATGGTGATTATATTCTTGTTACAAAGGTTTTTTCTGCTTCTCCTGCTGAAAAAGCTGGAATTATTAAAGGTGACAAAATTGCTACAGTAGATGGTAAGAGTATTGCAGGCTTTTCATCAGAGGAAGCTGCAGGATTAATAAAAGGAAAAGAAAATACAAAGGTAAATCTTGGGATAGTTAGAACTGATGAAAACAATATAATTAATATTGAGGTTGAACGAGGCCAAATTAAAGTGAATCCTGTAGAATATAAGATAATGGATGATATTGGATATGTGAAAATAGATACGTTTAATGCGAATACAGCTGAATACTTTAAGAAGGCGATGAAAGATTTGGATAAAAATAATGTGGCAAAGATAATACTGGATTTAAGAAATAATCCAGGAGGAGAAGTTACTCAAAGCGTTGCTGTTGCAAAATATTTTGTGCCAGAAGGATTGATAACAAAATTGGATTTCAAATCTGAAAATGTAGAGGATATAGAGTACTATTCCAAGTTAAAAGAATCCAAATATAAACTGGCAGTACTTATAAATGGTATGAGTGCCAGTGCTTCAGAGATATTAGCGGGAGCAATACAGGATACAAAATCCGGAGTATTAATTGGAACCAAATCTTATGGAAAAGCAAAAGTACAAAATATGGTTCCAATTTTAACACCAGAAGCTTATAAAAAATATGAAGAGCAACTAGGGAAGAAAGTCGTAGATGGGTATGAACTTATGAAAGTTTATAATATTTATCCCAGTGATGATGAGATAATTGGATGGTCAAAGATAACTACCGGCGAATACACAACACCAAATGGACGAATGATTGATAAGGAAGGTCTTACACCGGATATAGCTGTAGAAGACTATCCGTTAATTGAGAAAATTGATATAAATAATATCCAGGAACTTTTAAAGGTTAGCAAGCCTATACTGGATTCAGAAGGATTTGATGTTTATAATGCAGAAAAGATACTTTTGTTATCTGGATACGATGTAGATACTCCTGACCTTAAGCTTGATAAAAAAACTTTTGCTGCAATTATGAAATTCCAGGAAGACTCAGGGCTTTTCCCCTATGGCGTTCTTGATTATACAACGCAGGATGCTTTAAATGCAAAATTAGATAATTTGTTGCGAGTAATTGATGAACAGTATGCTAAGGCTCTGGAGGTTTTAACACAAGATGGACAATCAGAAAAAGAATAATAGTAGCAAAAAATCAAATGTTGTAATGTTTATTTTTTTAATTATTGTTGTTATTTGTCTTGGATTATATTCATATCTGAGAAGTAATAATAAATTAATAGACTATAAAAACATAAATGTTAATGAATTGATTCAGAGTGTGTTAAATGAAAGTGACGATTTGTCTATTGATGAAAAAACAAAACATATTGATTATGATTATAAAGATCATCCACAATTCGCTATTTATAATAATATGATAATAGAATGTACTAAAGACAAAATTATTGGTTTAGGTGATGGGGGGAAAGAGGAATGGTATTATAGTATTAATATGAGTAATCCTGTTATAAAAACAGGAGGATCAAAATTATTAATTGCAGATATAAATGGTAATGAATTTCATGTATTTAGTGGAGAACAGGAAATTTGGGAGAAAAAAATTGTAAATAAAATACTAAATGCAGATATAAATAAAGATGGATTTGTTTCACTGATTCAAGAAACAGATAAAAAAGGTTATAAGTGTGAAATAACTGTATATGATATGCGGGGCTTAGAGGTAATAACAAGAAATATTGCTGATTATTTTGTTTATATGGCTAATGTTATATCATTTGATAATGAGAATTACTTAATTACTAATGGAATAGATTCATCAGGAGCAAGTGCAAATACTATCTTTGAATTTTATGATTTAAAAAAACCTCAAGAGCCTTTTAGCAGTATACTATTAAAAGATGATATATTCCCAATAACTGGATATTTGTATGGCGGAGCATTTTTTGCTGCTAGTGATAAAGATTTTGTGATTTTTGATGAACAGAGAAATGAAAAATCTCACATTGAATTCGCGAAGGATTCAATTTATGGAGCTAAAAATGCTTTAGATAAATATGTGATTGTTGCAGTAAAAAATTTAGATGGCAATGTTTTTTCTAATAGTTCTTTGGTAAAAGGGTATGACAAATCAGGTAATGAAATGTTGAATTACAGTATTGATGATAAAATAGTAAATATCGAGACGTTTAGTGATATTATTGCTGTGAATACTGGAAGACAAGTATATTTTATAAATACAAAAGGTAAATTAATAGGTCAATTTTCATCTAAGTCAGATATATTGGAAGTTCATTTTTATAATAAACTTAAAGCAATGATTGTTACCAAGGAAAATATTACAATGACTAAGGTTACCAGGTAAGGTTAAGATTGAGATTAAGATTGAGATTGAGATAAAAATATGTGTTACAGTTCAGAGGTAGTGCAAATACTTCCGCTGTGGTATCATAGGGTACGGTTCTGCTGATTTCCTTTCAGTCCTCCGCTTTGCTGCGGAATCATCAGAATCCGTCCCTAAGATTCCTCCGCTGCTTTTTACTTTTGTTTTTAACCTCTGAACTGTAATAAATATGATATTAGTATTTGGTAAAGTTATTGACAAATAATTAGTACCAATGGTTAAAAACAGGGGGGTTGGAAAAATGTATTGGGCGGATTTAGTAGTTGTAGGAGTTATACTAGGCAGTGCATTAATAGGATTAATGAATGGATTTATAAATACGTTATATAAGCTTGCATCATATTTTTTGTCGATTTATCTGGCTGTTAAGTTTTCGCCAATGGTTTCAAAAATCTTAAAGGGAACTGAATTATTTACATCAATAAAGGAAGCATTTGCTAAGAATTTACCTGTGAAGGATATTACTAATCAAAATATAGCGGGACAGGATGTAAAATTACAAATATCTGAAATTTTTCAGAAGATGAATTTGCCAGAGTTTTTTCAGAATAATCTTATGAATCAAATTCCAGATACCTCAAACATTATTAATATTGGCGGAATTATAGATAGTATAAGTACAATGATGGCAGGGGCTGTAATTGACATTATAAGTTTAATAATAGTTTTTATCGTAATTAAAATTGCATTGTCTTTTTTCGGATTTATATTAAATGGAGTCTCCAAATTACCTGTATTCAAGCAATTGGACAAAATAGGTGGATTTGGATTTGGCTTTGTGATAGGATTATTAGTTATTTATATCTCATGTGCAGTTTTAGTTATTTTTAATTCTTCACCTCAATTTCAAAATATATTTACTGCAATAGAGAATTCTTATATTGCAAAATTTTTCTATGAAAACAACTTTATTGTAGATATATTGTCTTCTAATAAATAACATATTTCTAACTATTACTCTTTAATTAATTGTTTGATTTGAGCTATTCATATTACGGTTTTGGTTAAAGTACTGGACATAAACCTATAAAAAGTAGTAAAATAACGTTAAACTCTAAAGAGTAAAATCTAGATTATTACAATTAAATGTTAATATATGAAGAAAGTGGGGAATTGAGAATGAAAAGCGATGTTGTTAAAAAAGGTATTGAAAGAGCACCGCACAGGTCACTTTTTAAAGCTATGGGATATACAGATGAAGAATTAAAAAGACCATTAATAGGTGTGGTTAACTCCAAAAGCGAGATAATACCAGGGCACATACATTTGGATACAATTGCAGAAGCTGTTAAAGCAGGAATCAGAATGGCTGGGGGAACTCCCGTTGAATTTGGTGCAATTGGTGTATGTGACGGAATTGCAATGGGGCATGTAGGTATGAAATATTCATTAGCTACAAGAGAGTTGATTGCTGACTCTTGTGAGGCGATGGGGCTTGCTCATAGTTTTGATGGTATGGTTTTTATTCCTAACTGTGACAAAATAGTGCCAGGTATGCTAATGGCTGCGGCGAGAATAAATGTTCCTTCGGTTGTAGTTAGTGGAGGACCTATGCTTTCCTTAAACAAAAAAGGTAAGAATTTGGATTTGAATAGTGTATTTGAAGCTGTAGGTTCATATAAAGCGGGAACTATGTCAGAAGAAGAAGTAAATGAATATGAAAATGACGCTTGTGCTACATGTGGCTCATGTTCAGGAATGTTTACAGCAAACTCAATGAACTGTTTAACAGAAGTTTTGGGTATGGGCTTAACTGGTAATGGAACTATACCTGCTGTATACTCTGAAAGAATCAGACTTGCGAAATATGCTGGTATGAAGGTTATGGAGCTAGTTGAAAAAGATATTAAACCTTCAGATATTTTGAGACCTGAATCTTTTGAAAATGCTCTTGCAGTTGATATGGCATTGGGGTGTTCAACTAATTCAGTATTACATTTACCTGCAATAGCAAATGAAGCAGGAGTAGAAATAAATTTGGATATAATAAATGAAATCAGTGGCAAGGTTCCAAATCTTTGCAAGCTTGCACCAGCTGGGTATCACCACATTCAGGATTTATATGAAGCTGGTGGAGTTCAGGCAGTCATGAATGAGCTATCTAAGAAGGATTTATTACATTTGAATTTAATGACTGTGACTGGAAAAACAGTTGGAGAGAACATTGAAAATGCTAAAGTAAAAGATTATAACGTTATTAAAAGTGTTGATGCTCCATATAGTCCTATTGGCGGAATAGCAGTATTAAGAGGAAATATTGCACCTGACGGGGCGGTGGTTAAGCGTTCAGCTGTTGCAGTTGAAATGTTGTCTCACAAAGGCCCGGCAAGAGTATTTGATTCTGAAGATGCAGCTATTAAAGCAATTTATGAGGGCAAAATCGTTAAAGGTGATGTTGTAATTATCAGGTATGAAGGACCGAAAGGCGGGCCTGGTATGAGAGAGATGCTTAGTCCTACATCTGCAATAGCAGGCATGGGATTGGATAAAGATGTAGCTCTTATTACAGACGGTAGATTTTCTGGTGCTTCAAGAGGTGCTTCCATTGGGCACGTTTCGCCGGAAGCAATGGAAGGCGGGCCAATAGCAGCAGTTAGAGAAGGGGATATGGTAATTATCGATATTCCAAATGGTAAATTAGATATTGAAGTTTCAGATGAAGAAATCAAGAATAGAATGACTGAGTGGAAAGCACCGGAGCCTAAAATAACAGCTGGATACCTTGGCAGATATTCAAGACTTGTTTCATCAGCAAGTACAGGAGCAGTGCTTAAGTAATAATTAAGAATGTAGAATGTAGAATTGAGAATTAATAAAAGAATTATAAATTTAGTTGAATTGTATAACAATATTATTGTTTAATGTAAAATTTATTTCATAGAGAATGGGGAGTTTTTAATTCTACATTCTCAATTCTCAATTCTTAATTTTAATTGTGGGAGGTTTTTAATGAAGTTGACAGGAGCGGAAATAATAGTAGAGTGTTTAAAGGAACAAAATGTTGATACTGTATTTGGATATCCGGGTGGAGCGGTATTAAATATTTATGATGCCCTATATAAAGCGAGAAAAGAAATAAGACATATTTTGCCTTCTCATGAGCAAGGAGCTGCTCATGCAGCTGACGGATATGCTCGAGCAACAGGTAAGGTAGGAGTCTGTATTGCTACTTCTGGACCCGGGGCAACAAATCTGGTAACTGGGATTGCTACTGCATATATGGATTCAGTACCCATGGTTGCTTTGACTGGACAGGTACCTACTTCATTATTAGGTAGAGATTCATTCCAGGAGGTAGATATTACTGGCATAACAATGCCAGTAACAAAACACAATTACATCGTTAAGAATATTGAAAAATTGGCTGATGTTATTCGTGAAGCATTTGTAATAGCTAAAGAAGGAAGGCCTGGGCCGGTATTGATTGATATTTGTAAGGATGTAACTGCTCAGGCGGCTGATTTTGAGAATAAGCCTTTAAAACAGATTAAGGATTATCCTATTGGTGCATCAGAAGAAGAGATTGAAAAAGCAGTTAAAATTATAAATAATGCCAAAAGACCATTTATAGTTTCTGGTGGTGGTACTTCTATAGCGGGTGCGGACCAAGAAGTATTGGAGCTAGCTGAAAAGGTTAAAATACCTGTTGCGACAACACTAATGGGAATGGGATCTTTTCCAGGCACACATGAACTTTTTACTGGAATGGTTGGTATGCACGGCACTAGGACTTCAAATATCGCAGTTTCTAAGGCAGATTTATTTATTGCTATTGGTGCAAGGTTTAGTGATAGAGTCATAAGTAATGTAGGCAAGTTTGCTCCAGAAGCAGAGATTATGCATATCGATATAGATCCTGCTGAAATCGGAAAGAATATTGAAGCACATTATCCGTTAACAGGTAACATAAAAAAGATATTAAAAGCTATCAATAATAAGGTAATAGAAAAAGAAGATACAGAGTGGAGTATACAAATAAAGGAATGGAAAAAGAATCATCCATTAAAATATAAAAATGATGGTGTGCTGAAACCTAATTATATCCTTGAAAGATTTTATGAATTGACTAATGGTGATGCTGTAATTACAACAGAAGTAGGTCAGAATCAAATATGGGCTGCACAGATCTATAAATATAAGGAACCAAGACAATTTATATCATCTGGTGGCTTAGGTACAATGGGATATGGATTGGGAGCCTGCATTGGAGCGCAAGTAGGAAGACCGGACAAAAAGGTTATAAATGTTGCTGGCGATGGCAGCTTTAGAATGAATTGCAATGAATTAGCTACTGCAGTAGAATATAAATTACCAATAATAATTGCAATTTTAAATAATCATGTGTTGGGAATGGTTAGACAATGGCAGGAATTATTCTACGATTCAAGATTTTCATCTACTACTATAGATAGAGCTACCAGTTTTACAGCTTTAGCGGAGGCTTTTGGAGCAATAGGGATAAACGTAACAAAGGAAGAAGAGGTTGATGATGCTATTAAAAAAGCATTAGCTTCAACAGACGTACCTGTTCTCATAAATTTTGAGATAGATAGGGATGATAAGGTATTCCCAATAGTACCTCCGGGAGCTGGAATTGATGAATTAATTGAAGAATAATAAGGAGCAAATGAGAAATAAGATATATTAAACGCACAAATAATTCTACATTAAATTAATATTGATATTTGTGCGTTTAATGAGTTTTATAGGTGTAGATTTCGCATAAGTTAATAAAAACTCATGGGCATCGAGCCCACTCGTTCTTGCTTCTTTCCTTCGTCCAAGAAGCCTAATTGAAATGTAAAATCATTTACACAAAGCCTATAGAAAGTAGATAAATTATTTCCTGTTTTATTGACTTTACTTATAAAGACATATTGTGGTATAAAATATTTATGAACTTTATGGTATATAGCTTGACATCATATGAAAAATATGATAGATTTAATATTGCTTCGTGAGTAGGTCTTTTTTTTATGCCAAAAACGAAAAAAAATTTTGTAAGAACTTAGAGCATTAATTCGGAGGTGTAAAAATGAGAGTTAAAATTACATTGGCATGTACAGATTGCAAACAAAGAAATTATAACAACATGAAAAACAAGAAAAATGATCCAGATAGACTGGAAATGAAAAAATACTGTAAATTTTGCCATAAACACACAGTTCATAAAGAAACAAAATGATTTTGTTAATAATTTGATTTTTAATTGTTAAATATAATATTTATACTGCTTCCTCGCTGAAAGCATAATATTAGTTAATACATTAAGATCATTATGAGTATAGGAGATGTTAGAAATGGCTGAAAGTGTTAAGACCTCAAAAGTAGGTGCCGTTCAAAAAGGTGCTTTGAAATTTTTTAGAGAAGTAAGAAGCGAACTTAAAAAAGTAATATGGCCTTCAAAAACACAATTAATAAATAATACAGTAACTGTTCTTTTGGCTTGTTTGATTATTGGTATTATTATTTGGATTGTGGATTTTGGATTAGGTAAACTTAGTAAAATTGTATTTGGTTAATATTTATTAAATTTTAAACTAAAGGAGGAAGGGAGTTTAAACTCCTTTGGATTGATATGTCTGAAAGTGCAAATTGGTATGTAGTTCATACATATTCAGGATATGAAAATAAAGTAAAAGCAAACCTGGAAAAAATAGTTGAAAATAGGAATATGCAAGAGTACATCCTTGATATTGTTGTTCCAATGGAAGAACAGATTGAAATCAAGGATGGAAAAAAGAAGGCTACCTTAAAAAAAGTTTTTCCCGGTTATGTGCTTGTTAAAATGATAATCAATGATGAATCTTGGTATATAGTTAGAAATACAAGAGGAGTTACTGGTTTTGTAGGACCTGGGTCAAAGCCTGTACCTTTATCCGATGAAGAAATAAAAACAATGGGTGTAGAAGAATTTGAGACTGTTGTTGATTATGAAGTAGGCGATAATGTAAGAGTAATAGAAGGTCCTCTTGAAAGCTTTATAGGTATTGTTGATGAAATAAGCCTGGATAGGAAAAAAGTTAAGGTATCTGTGTCTATGTTTGGTAGGGAAACTCCTGTTGAATTAGACCTTGTTCAGATTCAAAAGATATGAATATGTTTTAACACTATAGCCTATAAGACATTTTTTACTTTGATTAATATATTTGATATATTAATATAGATTTGTAGCAGAAGCTACACTGTAAATTATAGATAACGAACAATAAAATTAAATTTATCATTGAAGTTAGGTGTTAAATACTACAGATGCCGAACTACATTTTAAAATTTAATTCTGAGGTTCGACATCTATAGCTGTTATAAACAGCAAGCTATATTTTCTTAAAAATATTAAGGAAAATAGTATTTTATTAATATAAAATCTAAAATATGATTTTATACTAAAGTATAATTGGGAGGTGGAATTCACATGGCAAAGAAAATAACTGGCTATGTTAAACTTCAAATTCCTGCGGGTAAGGCAACTCCGGCTCCACCGGTTGGACCAGCTTTAGGACAACATGGCGTAAACATTATGGGATTCTGTAAGGAGTTCAATGAAAGAACAGCAAAGGAAGCAGGATTAATAATTCCTGTTGTTATTACTGTATATGCTGATAGATCTTTCTCTTTCATAACCAAAACTCCGCCAGCTGCTGTTCTATTAAAGAAAGCTTGTAAAATTGAGAGCGGTTCAGGTAAGCCAAATAGAGATAAGGTTGCTAAGATATCAAAGGATGAAGTTAGAAAAATAGCTGAGCTAAAAATGCCTGATTTAAATGCTGCAAGTATTGAATCTGCTATGAGTATGATCGCAGGTACAGCAAGAAGTATGGGAATAGTAGTAGAGGACTAAAACAATGTACGATGGACAATGTATAATTAGTTAGCATTTTACTTTGAAAAAATATAATACTATTATTTTAAGTTGAAATTAATTGTTAATTGTCAATTGTAAATTGAATTATTGTGGGAGGGAAATTTTTCCCGACAAAATTACCACTAAGGAGTGAGAGATTATGAAAAGAGGAAAGAAATATAAAGAGAGCTCAAAGTTAGTAGATAGATTAAAATTATATGACCCAACTGAAGCTCTAGAGTTAACTCAAAAAACTGCAAAAGCTAAGTTTGATGAAACTGTTGAAGCTCATATAAAGCTAGGTGTGGATTCAAGACATGCAGACCAGCAGGTTAGAGGTGCAGTTGTTCTTCCACATGGTACTGGTAAGAAAGTAAGAGTACTGGTATTTGCTAAGGGAGATAAAGCAAAAGAAGCTGAACAAGGCGGAGCAGATTACGTTGGTGCTGAAGATATGATGTCAAAAATTCAAAACGAGAACTGGTTTGAATTTGATGTTGTAGTTGCTACTCCTGATATGATGGGAGTTGTTGGTAGATTAGGTAGAGTACTTGGTCCAAAAGGATTAATGCCAAACCCAAAAGCAGGGACAGTAACAATGGATGTTGCAAAAGCAATTTCTGATATTAAAGCTGGTAAGATTGAGTATAGACTTGATAAAACAAATATTATACACTGTCCTATTGGTAAAGTATCTTTTGGAACAGATAAGCTTGTTGATAATTTCAAGACACTGATGGAAGCGATTGTAAAAGCTAAACCTGCAGCTGCAAAAGGTCAATACTTAAAAAGTGTAGTTGTTACATCAACTATGGGACCTGGAATAAAAATAAATCAACAAAAAGTAACAGAGTAATAAATAATTTTTTAAAAGACTTTACAAATTATTTATTATAGGTTATCATGTTATAGGAATTTAATAATTCTAATGCCGTAGACAGTAGGAGCATTTGCGTAAAGATTTTTCTTCCTACCGAGGTAAATGAGGATAAGATAATTATACCCTTCATTTGTCTACGAGCAGATGAAGGGTTTTGTTTTATTAAGAATCAGTTAGCAGTTTAAATCAGTCAGATTGGTTATTTGTAAACAGATAACTGTCAACTGTAAACTGTAAGCTGTCAACTAAATTAAAGGAGGTGTAACTTTATGCCAAGTGAAAAGACACTTCAAAATAAAAAAGAGCAAGTTCAAGTAATAGCAGAAAAAGTAAAGGCTGCTAAAGCTATAGTTTTGGCTGATTACAGAGGACTAACAGTTGAACAGGATACAGAACTTAGGGTAGCATTGAGAAAAGCTGAAGTTGAATATAAAGTAGTAAAAAATAGACTAACTTTATTTGCTATGAAAGAGAATGGCCTTGGAGATATGGAAAAATATCTAGAAGGACCTACAGCTATGGCCACCAGTGAGAAGGATCCTATTGCTCCAGCAAAAGTATTAGCTGAATTTGCGAAGAAATATGAAAAGCTTGATTTAAAAGCTGGTGTTGTTGAAGGCAAAATTATTGATGTTGATGGGATTAAAGCATTAGCTTCATTACCATCAAGAGAAGAACTTATTGCTAAAATGTTGGGTGGATTGAATTCTCCACTAGCTGGATTAGTAAATGTTTTAAATGGAAATATCCGCGGATTAGCTGTAGCGTTAAATGCTATTAAAGAGCAAAAGGAAGCTAATGCGTAATTTAGCATAAGTTTGAGGTTAGAATTGTAAAATATTTTAACTCTCATTTGTCCAAAATATTATGTTAGAAATAATAGAAATAAAAAGTGATTACAAAAATTTAAAAATTAAAATTATGGAGGGTTTATACAATGGCAAGTGAAAAAGTAACAAAAATGATTGAAGACGTTAAGGCGTTAACTGTATTAGAATTAGCAGAATTAGTAAAGGCTCTAGAAGAAGAATTTGGAGTATCAGCAGCAGCTCCTGTAGCTGTAGCAGCAGCTCCAGCAGCAGGTGGAGCTGGAGAAGCAGCAGCTGAAAAGACTGAATTTGATGTTATATTAAAAGAAGCTGGCGGAGAAAAAATCAAAGTTATAAAAGTTGTTAGAGAAGTAACTGGTTTAGGATTAAAAGAAGCTAAGGAATTAGTTGATGGAGCTCCAAAGACAGTTAAAGAAGCAGTTTCAAAAGATGATGCAGCTGCAATTGAAGCAAAATTCAAAGAAGTTGGAGCAACTATTGAAATTAAATAATTTCTTAAAATTATTTAGAAATAAAAAACTCTCTTAAAATTTTAGGAGAGTTTTTTTATTTAGCCTCATGGAATAAAATGAAAGAAGCCAAAATGAGTGGGATTGATACCACTCGTTTTTATTTCCAAAATAAATTATATAAATTATTGACAAGGACAAAACGGTATGTTAAAATAATAAACTGCGTTATATTATAGACTAGTATTGATTATTAATAAAAAACAAAATATTACTTTGCTAATATTATAGCACAAAAGAATAAATAAGACAATAATTGTTAATAATAATTGAATAGTTTGACTAAAATACATAATTTGACAAATGGAACTTTAAATACTATAGTGTTTAAAATTATTAAAAACTTTATTGAATAGACAAATTGAATGAGTAATTGATATACTGCTTTAGTTGACTTCTTAAAAAAGTGAAGCTAAAAGAATTATTAAAAGGTCATTCAATATTAATATAGATGAAGACAAAAGTCATAACTTATGAGGTGATAATTAATGGTACATCCCGTACAGTTGGGTAAAACGACGAGAATGAGTTACTCAAAGATTGAAGAAGTTCTTAATATGCCTAATCTAATTGAAGTGCAGAAAAATTCATACAAATGGTTTTTGGATGAAGGATTAAGAGAGGTTTTTAGAGATGTTTCTCCTATTACAGATTATACAGGAAATTTAATACTTGAATTTGTAGATTATTCATTGGATAAAAATACAAAGTATAGTGTTGAGGAATGTAAGGAGAGGGATGCTACATATTCAGCACCATTGAAGGTAAAGGTAAGATTAATAAACAAGGAAACTGGTGAAGTCAAAGAGCAGGAAATTTTTATGGGAGATTTTCCGCTTATGACAGACAATGGGACTTTCATAATTAATGGTGCAGAGAGAGTAATTGTAAGTCAGCTTGTGAGATCGCCAGGTATTTACTATTCTATGGAGTTTGATAAAACAGGAAAGAAATTATTTTCAAATACTGTAATACCAAATCGAGGAGCATGGCTTGAATATGAGACGGATTCTAATGATATTTTATCTGTTAGAATTGATAGAACCAGAAAATTGCCTATTACTGTTTTATTGAGAGCCCTTGGTTTTGGTACTGACGTTCAAATACTACAATTACTAGATGAAAACGAAAAGATTTTAGCTACTATTCAAAAAGACAATTCTAAAACTGAGGAAGAGGGTCTATTAGAAGTATATAAGAGATTGAGACCAGGAGAGCCACCTACTGTTGATAGTGCACGTTCACTACTTAATAGTTTATTTTTTGACCCTAAAAGATATGATTTATCCAAGGTAGGTAGATTTAAATTCAATAAAAAATTATCCATTGCTTTAAGAATTAATGGTTTTATTGCTGCTGAAAATATTACTGATCCCCAAACCGGAGAAATTATTGTTGAAGAAAATGAGAGAATATCAAGAGAAAAATCTATTGAGATTCAAAATGCCGGAATAAATGAAGTATATATAAATGTTGAAGGTAAAAAGTTGAAAGTAATGGGGAATAAAGCTGTAGATATTAAAGCATTTATTGACTTTGATGTAAGAGACATTGGAATGACTGAAAAGGTAAGATATGATGTTTTATCTAAAATACTGGAAGAAAATGAAAGTGAAGTTGATATTAAAAAAGCTTTAAAGGATAGTATTGATGACTTAATTCCTAAATTCATAACTATTGAGGATATTATAGCATCAATAAATTATATAATAAATTTGGAATATGGTGTTGGGACATTAGATGACATTGACCATCTTGGGAATAGAAGGCTTCGTTCAGTTGGTGAGCTTCTGCAGAACCAATTCAGAATTGGCTTAGCGAGAATGGAAAGAGTTGTTAGAGAAAGAATGACAATACAGGATATTGATATTGTTACTCCTCAAGCACTAATTAATATTAGACCAGTTGTAGCATCTATTAAAGAGTTTTTTGGAAGCAGTCAGTTGTCTCAGTTTATGGATCAGACAAATCCCTTGGCTGAGTTAACGCATAAAAGAAGATTAAGTGCCTTAGGCCCAGGTGGTTTGAGCAGAGAGAGAGCAGGATTTGAAGTTCGTGACGTTCACCACTCTCATTATGGTCGTATGTGTCCTATTGAAACTCCTGAAGGACCTAATATTGGGTTAATAGGATCTTTAAGTACTTATGCCAGAATAAATGAATATGGTTTTATTGAAGCACCTTATAGAAAAGTTGATAAAGAAAAGGGTGTAGTAACTGAACAGATTGATTATCTAACTGCTGATGAAGAAGACGAATTTATTGTTGCTCAAGCAAATGAGCCTCTTGATGAAGAGGGGAATTTTATTGACAAAAGGGTAGCCTCAAGACATAGAGAGGAAATTCTTGAGGTTGAAAGAAATAGAATTGATTATATGGACGTTTCTCCTAAGCAATTAGTTTCTGTAGCTACTGCTATGATACCCTTTCTGGAAAATGACGATGCTAACCGTGCATTAATGGGATCAAACATGCAGCGTCAGGCGGTTCCTTTAATTAAGGCTGAATCTCCTATTGTTGGTACGGGTATGGAATATAAAGCAGCAAAAGATTCTGGTGTTGTTGGTGTTGCTAAAAATGATGGAGTAGTTGAAAAAGTATCTGCTAATGAAATTATTATTAGAAAAGCAGACGGTAAAAAAGACGAATATAAGTTATTAAAATATACAAGATCAAATCAAGGTACTTGTATAAATCAGAGACCTATAGTAAAAAAAGGTGAGATAATTAAAAAAGGTGATGTTATAGCTGATGGTCCTTCTACTGATATGGGTGAAATAGGATTAGGCAAAAATATTCTTATAGGCTTTATGACTTGGGAAGGTTATAATTATGAGGATGCTATCCTGATAAGCGAAAAATTGGTAAGAGAAGATGTATATACGTCTATTCACATTGAAGAATATGAGTCAGAAGCTAGAGATACTAAATTAGGACCTGAAGAAATAACCAGAGATATTCCAAATGTTAGTGAAGACTCATTAAAAGATTTAGATGATAGAGGTATTATTAGGATTGGTGCTGAGGTTAGATCGGGAGATATTCTTGTTGGTAAGGTTACTCCAAAAGGAGAAACTGAGTTAACAGCTGAGGAAAGGCTTTTAAGAGCTATTTTTGGAGAAAAGGCAAGAGAAGTAAGAGATACCTCATTGCGAGTACCTCATGGGGAATCAGGTATTATTGTTGATGTTAAGGTATTTACCCGTGAAAATGGCGATGAACTTCCTCCAGGGGTAAATCAGTTAGTTAGATGTTATATTGCGCAAAAGAGAAAAATCTCTGTTGGTGATAAAATGGCTGGAAGGCATGGTAATAAAGGGGTTATATCAAGAATATTACCAGAAGAAGATATGCCATTCTTACCAGATGGAACACCTTTGCAAATAGTGTTAAATCCACTAGGGGTACCATCACGTATGAATATTGGGCAGGTTTTGGAAGTTCATCTTGGTTTTGCAGCAAAGGCTCTAGGATGGAAAATTGCTACTCCGGTTTTTGATGGTGCTACTGAATCAGATATTGTGGAAACACTAAAAATGGCTGGATTAGATGAAGATGGTAAAACTATCTTATATGATGGAAGAACTGGTGAACCTTTTGATAATAGAGTTACGGTAGGATACATGTATTACTTAAAGCTAGCTCACTTAGTTGATGATAAAATACATGCTCGTTCGACTGGTCCTTATTCTCTTGTAACACAACAGCCTTTAGGAGGAAAAGCACAGTTTGGAGGACAGCGTTTTGGAGAAATGGAAGTGTGGGCTCTAGAAGCATATGGAGCAGCTTACACACTTCAAGAAATATTAACAGTAAAATCTGATGATGTTGTTGGTAGGGTTAAGACATATGAATCTATTGTTAAGGGTGAAAATGTTCCCGAACCAGGTATTCCTGAATCATTTAAGGTATTAATAAAAGAACTTCAAAGTTTGGCATTGGATGTAAAAGTATTTTCTGAGGAAAGAGAAGAAATTGCGATTAAGGAATCGGTTGATGATGAATTAGAAGATTTAAGTGTAAATATCGAAGGGCGAGAAGATGAAGATACTGATATTGATGAAAGCTATGAAGATTTTCAAGATGAAATGTTAGATGATGATTTGGAAATAGATGAACTTGATCTGGATGATTTTTCTTCGGCTGAAAATCTTGACGAAGGTCTTGTAGACGATCTTTTTTCAGAAGAAGATGAAGATGATGAAATTCATGTAGTTTTACAAGATGATGAATTCTAAGGAAGGGAGACAACGCCGTGTTTGAACTTAACAATTTTGATGCTATAAAAATCGGTTTAGCTTCACCTGAAAAAATAAGAGAATGGTCAAAAGGTGAGGTAAAAAAGCCTGAAACAATTAATTATAGAACCTTAAAGCCTGAAAGAGACGGACTATTTTGTGAAAGAATCTTTGGACCACAAAAAGACTGGGAATGTCACTGCGGTAAATATAAAAGAATAAGATATAAAGGAATTACATGTGACCGCTGTGGTGTAGAAGTTACTCGTTCAAAAGTAAGAAGAGAGAGAATGGGGCACATTGAACTAGCTGCTCCTGTTTCACATATTTGGTACTTTAAAGGTATTCCAAGTAGAATGGGTTTAATTTTGGATATGTCCCCAAGATCCCTTGAAAAAATACTTTATTTTGCGTCTTACGTTGTTGTTGACCCTGGTCAGACTCCTCTTTCCAAGAAGCAGATATTGTCTGAAAAGGAATACAGAGATAGTTTGGATAAGTTTGGCAGCAATTTTAGGGCGGCAATGGGAGCAGAAGCCATAAAAGATCTGCTTGAAGAAATTGATTTAGAACAATTTTCTAAAGAACTAAAAGATGAATTAAATGGTCAAACAGGTCAAAAGAGAATTAGAACGATTAAAAGACTGGAAGTAGTTGAATCATTTCGATTATCAGGAAATAGACCTGAGTGGATGATTCTTGATGTTGTTCCAGTTATTCCACCAGAATTACGACCAATGGTTCAGCTTGATGGTGGCAGATTTGCTACATCTGATTTAAATGATTTATATAGAAGAGTGATTAACAGAAATAACAGATTAAAAAGATTACTTGATTTAGGTGCACCTGATATTATTGTTAGAAATGAAAAGAGAATGCTTCAAGAAGCTGTTGATGCTTTAATTGATAATGGCAGAAGAGGCAGACCTGTAACAGGGCCTGGAAATAGATCTTTAAAATCATTATCCGATATGCTTAAAGGTAAGCAGGGGCGTTTCCGTCAAAATCTTTTAGGTAAGAGGGTTGACTACTCAGGTCGTTCTGTTATTGTTGTTGGACCTGACTTGAAAATTTACCAATGTGGTTTACCAAAAGAAATGGCATTAGAATTGTTTAAGCCATTTGTCATGAAGAAGTTAGTAAATGATGGCTTAGCTCATAACATAAAGAGTGCGAAAAGAATGGTTGAAAGAGTAAGAGCTGAAGTTTGGGATGTATTGGAAGAAGTAATCAAAGAACATCCTGTGCTATTAAATCGTGCACCTACATTGCATAGACTTGGTATACAAGCTTTTGAACCTGTACTTGTAGAAGGTAGAGCTTTGAAACTACATCCTTTGGTATGTACTGCTTATAATGCAGACTTTGATGGTGACCAGATGGCTGTTCACGTTCCTCTCTCTGCTGAAGCGCAGTCAGAAGCCAGATTTTTGATGTTGTCTGCTAATAACCTATTAAAACCTCAGGACGGAAAACCTGTAACAGTTCCTACGCAGGATATGGTATTAGGTAGTTATTATTTAACAATTGAGAAAGATGGAGTACAAGGAGAGGGTAAAGTTTTTGCATCTCCTGATGAAGCTTTAGCTGCCTATAATAATGGCTATCTAAGTTTACATGCAAAAGTTAGAATTAGAATTAAGAAAATTATAGATGGAAAACCTGTTAGTAAGATAATTAATTGTACAGTAGGTAAAATAATATTTAATGAGGCTATTCCTCAGAATTTAGGATTTGTTGATAGGAAAAATCCAGAAAATTTGTTTGAGTTAGAAATAAACTTCTTAGTTGATAAAAAGGCATTAGGAAGAATTATTGAAAGAAGTATAAGAGTAAATGGTACTACTCAGACAGCAATTACTCTTGACAAAATTAAGAAACTAGGGTTTAATTTTTCAACTAGAGGTGCTGTAACTATTGGAGTTTCAGATATGGAGATACCTGAAATCAAACAATATCACTTAAGTCAAGCAGACTTGAAAATTGAAAATATAACTAAACAGTTTAAGAGAGGACTTATATCAGACGAAGAAAGAAAGAATGCAGTAGTTGATGTTTGGACCAAAACAGTAGAAGTTATTACTTCTGCATTGATGGAAAGTCTTGACCAATTTAATCCTGTTTATATGATGGCACATTCAGGAGCTAGAGGTAACATGAATCAGATAAGACAGCTTGCCGGGATGAGGGGGCTTATGGCGGATACCTCAGGTCAAACTATAGAAATACCTATTAGATCAAATTTTCGTGAAGGGCTTAATGTATTGGAGTACTTTATATCTACACATGGAGCTAGAAAAGGTTTAGCTGATACGGCTCTTAGAACGGCTGACTCTGG